>DASQFV010000040.1:0-2618 GCA_035632975.1 Nitrospiraceae bacterium | reverse complement strand
ATTTTATGGCTGTCTCGTATTGCTGTGGCAGCGAGTGGGCTGCGCAGCGTTACGGATGGCAGCAGGCGCCGGAGTACTATTGTTATTGCTGTGGTGGGCCTGGTCCCCACGGATGTTTCTTGATGGAGATCGCTTTCGAGTCACGTTCCTGGACGTCGGGCAAGGCGATAGCGCAGTCGTTGAGCTGCCTGATGGACAGGTCGTGTTGATCGACGGAGGGGCGGCGTACGAGCGGTTCGACATGGGCCGTGGGGTAGTGGCTCCGTTTCTCTGGAACCGGGGAATCCATGCCATCGATCAGGTCATTGGCACACATCCCCAACTTGATCATGTCGGAGGCCTCGCCTGGGTGGTCCGACATTTTATCGTGAAGAACTACTGGGGATCTGGAGAGACCCGCGAAGAACTGTTCTATCGACGGCTGCAGCAGTCATTGAATTCTCAAGGATTACAAGAAGGGGTGGCAAGCGAAGGACGTGAGATCGTGTCATCCGGCCCCTGTCGGATGGTAGTTCTCAACCCACCAGCAGACGAGCAACTCGATGTGCTGCTCCATGATAGCCCTGTGAGTGGGCATGTGTTGAATAATCGTTCAGTGGTGACGCGTTTATCTTGTGGTAACCATACAATGCTCTTCGCGGCGGATGTCGAGCGAGATGGCTTGTCGCGGATGACGCGCTCACCGGCTCACAGGCCGATCGATGTTCTCAAGGTGCCTCATCACGGGGCAGTGAGTTCGTTGAATCGCGACTGGTTGGCATCGGTGCATCCCCAGTATGCCGTATTTTCGGCAGGGCGCCATAATCCCTACAGACACCCAGCCGCTGCCGTTCTCGATGCATATGGGTCGGAAGGCAGTACGGTGCTGAGAACCGATCGTGACGGCGGGGTGTGGTTCACCGGAAGAGTCTCCGACGCGGCGCTTCACGTGCATCGAGCGAGAGAGTTGGTGTGGCAGCCGACGAACAGAGCCTCGTGCCTGTGGGCCTGCGAACAGGCGAACTGGGCTCGGATTTGGAAACAATGGCGTGACCCTCATTGACCGCCATTTGGGCGGCACGTTTAGGATAAGCCCGGTCACTTTGATTCTCAGGTCAGTCCAAGCGAATGAGAGAGTGCACATTTCACGTCGTGGCAAGGCGAAATTCGTCTCTCCTTCCAGCAACAGTGAAGGTTTAATAGCCTAAGACATTAATTTTGTTTTATCTTTCATCCTTGCCAGCAAGGCATACCATGTGCATTCATTCGTGCTGGCTTAGCATATGTGTGTGTAATTTTTGAGGGAGCTAGGGTATGCCAAATCTCGTACGAATCGTGATTCAGTTACCCGTCAATCTCAAAACCCAGCTCGATAACCTGAAGCAGCAGGGATACACGACCAGTGGCTTCATCAGGGCCATGTTGGAACGGGAGTTTGCCAAAAGGGATGAAAAACCTGTGACGCCCCTTCCAGTTGAGAAACGAGTGAATAGCCGGTAGCCGCTACTGCCCCCTTGCACTGCATCCCAGTTCCCGCTACAAGATTCCTCCATGGTTCCTACCGTTGAATGGAGAGACGGCGCAGTACGGCTGCTCGACCAAAGCCGATTGCCGGAGTCCGTCGAGTTTCTGGACTGCCGGGACTATCAGTCCGTCGCCGACGCGATTCGCAGCCTCAAAGTCAGAGGAGCCCCGGCGATCGGCGTGACTGCGGCGATGGGGGTTGCACTTGGCGCCCAGACGGTCGTGGCATCCGACTATGAAACCTTCGCCAAGGCGGTGCTCGTGATTTGCGATCACCTCGCGGCGACCAGGCCGACGGCGGTTAATCTGTTTTGGGCCATCGAACGGATGAAACGCATGCTCGCCTCGTTACGCACGCAGCCGCTTGCGTCCATCAAAGCCGCGTTACTGAAGGAGTCACAAGTTATTCTCGATGAAGATATCGCACTCTGTAAGGCGATGGGACAGCACGGAGCAGGACTTATTGCGAGCGGTCAAACAGTCCTGACTCACTGCAATGCCGGTGCCTTGGCGACAGCCGGCTACGGAACGGCACTGGGCGTCATTCGAGCGGCTTGGGAGCAGGGGAAGCAGATTCAGGTCATCGCAGACGAAACCAGACCTGTATTGCAAGGCGCGCGGCTCACGGCCTGGGAGTTGATGCAAGACAAGATTCCTGTGACGCTCATCACGGACAATATGGCCGGCGCACTCATGCGGCAGGGGAAAATTCACCTCTGTATCGTGGGGGCGGATCGGATCGCCGCAAATGGGGACGTGGCGAACAAGATCGGTACCTACTCAGTCGCAGTGCTGGCGAAAGCCCATGGGATTCCCTTCTACGTAGCCGCGCCCTATTCCTCGATTGATCTGAAAACCAAAACAGGAACGGACATTCCGATCGAACAACGGAACCCAGTAGAAGTCACCACCATTCACGGCAGCCATCCCGTGGCCCCCAAAGGGGTCGCGGTCTACAATCCCGCGTTCGACGTGACCCCGGCTGAGTTGATCACCGGCATCATCACCGAAAGGGGTATCTTCAAGCCGGGCGAACTCGCAGACGAATTTCAGCGAAATGTGACCCGGGCGACGTGAGCCAGTTATCTTGCCTTTTACCCTTGGACACTCATGAG
>DASQFV010000039.1:0-11075 GCA_035632975.1 Nitrospiraceae bacterium | reverse complement strand
TTGGAGCGCGGCGGCACGCTCGCCCTCGCCGGTATACACATGACGCCGATTCCCTCGCTCGACTACGATCGCGAGGTCTTTGGAGAGCGGGTCATTCGAAGCGTCACGGCCAATACGAAGCAGGACGGCCTCGATCTCCTGTGTGAGGCCGCTGCGATTCCCATCAAAACCCATACCCTGTCGTTCCCCCTCGCCGATGCCAATCGCGCTTTGCAAGATTTGAAAGCCGGACGCTATTCGGGAGCCGGGGTGCTTGTCCTCTCGTAACCGATCCAGTAGAAAGTGAACAGAGCTGTAGGGTGAGATTTCCCGCCATGCGTCAGACCCGTCTCGTCCTCTGGTGTGTATGCGACTGCGCCGGACAAGAATCTCAAGGGACTGGAAAAGGGAACGCAGCGGAGTTTCCGTGGCAGCGGCTGGATCGACAGCACACCAAGTGTGCGGGGTGCGCAACGCAACGGGACCGATCCCAACACCAAGATGAACTGGATGGGCTTCCGCTGCGCTCGGGACGTTAAGGACTCCGGGGAATCACAGGAAGCAAAGCCGCAGCAGACCAGCTTGCGATGACTAACAGGACTGAGGTATGAGGTATAAGGGTGGTGAAGGAAGCCGTGGAACTACCACCTGACTTGAAGCCGCAACAGACCCGCTGCGATGAGTTGTCCAACCCAATAACCTGGCCCCATCCGCCTCGCCTCCAATTGACTTCTCCGTCTTTCTTTTGTGCCTAAGAATGCCCGCATCTGTGAGTGAGGCCAGAAACCTTGGGGTTTCTTTCAGAATGGAAGAGGCAGGCTTGCTCTAGGCGGGTCATTTATACGAACATGAGCCAGGGTTTCGGGCGGAGATGTGTGCATGCGACTGTTGGTCCTTAACTGCGGCAGTTCCTCGGTGAAGTATCGGCTGTTTGACGCGCCAGGATGTCGAGACCGTGGTGAGAATGGTGTGCTGGCGACTGTGCTGGCAGGGGAAGTGAAGGGAATCGGGCGCCAGGCCGAACTTCGTGTAGAAGCCAGCGCCTCAAAGCTGGAGAAGCGCCACTACGTGAAGGACCACCGCCAAGCTGTACAATGGGTCTTTGATCGGTTAATCGGTAAAACGATCGAGGCAGTCGGCCATCGTTTTGTGCATGGAGGGAAGTCTTTCACAGAGTCCATTCGAATCGATCCTGAGATCTTTCTCGAGCTGGAGCGTCTGACGGAGTTGGCACCCTTGCACAATCCAGCCTGTCTGGCAGGCATCCGCGGCGCTCGGGAGCATGTAGGCGAGAAGGTTCCGATGATCGCGGTGTTTGATACGGCCTTTCATCGGTCGCTCCCCGCAGCCGCCTCTACGTATGCCATTCCGCAGGAGGTGGCCGAACGGCACCACATACGACGGTACGGGTTTCACGGGATCGCTCATGCGTCGTTGGCGAATCGATACGCCGTGGATACAGGCAAACCGCTTGAACAAGCTCGTCTCATTACCCTGCAGCTTGGCAATGGATGTTCGGCGGCGGCGATACGGAATGGTCAATCGATAGAGACCTCGATGGGGTTTACACCGCTTGAGGGGCTGGTCATGGGGACCCGCTCGGGGGATCTCGATCCGGCGCTGGTTAGTTATCTCGTGCGGCGCGAAGGGATGTCAGCGGAAGCCGTTGAGGAGATGCTGAATGAGCGCTCCGGCCTTCGAGGACTGTCCGGTCTCTCTCACGACATGGCCACGTTACTTCAGGCTGAGCAGAAGAAGCATCCAGGTGCGGCGCTTGCCATAGAGGTCTTTTGCCACCGCGTCCGCAAATACATCGGCGCCTACCTGGCCGTGCTGGGCGGGGCCGATGCCGTCATCTTTGGCGGGGGCATCGGCGAACACGCGCCCGCCATTCGAGCGCGCATCTGTCACGACATGGAGTGGTGCGGATTGAGTCTTGACCCTATTCGTAATGCGGCGGTGAGTGACCTGGCCGATGGCGACATGGCCCGGATCAGTCGAGAGGATGCGCGGCTGGAAGCCTACGTCGCAGCCGTTGACGAAGAAACTGAAATCGCCAAAGAAACGATCAGGTGTCTATTCAGGGAAGAAGGTAAGAGGTCGAAGGCATCCAAGGTTGTAGGAGAATGACTATGCAACGCGAAAGTCAAGCGATCCAGACTCGGAGACCGGCTGCTGGTGCGTTACCGGAAAAAGAGCGCGCCACCCTCGAACGGTATCGGCGCGCGACCAACTATCTAACTGGCGCGCAAATATACTTGCGCGCCAATCCGTTGCTGGAGAAGCCGTTGCGGCCGGAGCATATTAAAAACCGGCTGCTCGGCCATTGGGGGACTGCGCCGGGCATCAATCTCATTTATCTGCATTTGAACCGGCTGATCCTGCAAACCGGCGCCGGCATTCTGCTCATCACTGGTCCCGGCCATGGCGCTGCGGCGAATCTCGCCAACATGTATCTGGAAGGCACGCTCACGGAATTCTTTCCGGAGCTGACGCAGGACCGAGCCGGTCTACAGATCTTTTTGAGATGGTTCTCCTGGCCCGACGCCTTCCCCAGTCATCTCAGCCCGTTGTATCCCGGTGTGATCCATGAAGGCGGCGAATTGGGCTATGCGCTCTCCACCGCCTTCGGCGCGGCCTTGGACAATCCGGATTTGATCGTGGCCTGCATTGTCGGCGATGGAGAGGCAGAGACGGGACCGACCGCCGGCGCCTGGCACAGCAATAAGTTTCTGAATCCCACGACCGACGGGGCGGTTCTCCCGATTCTGCATCTCAATAATTTCAAGATCTCCAATCCCACGATTTTCGGCTCGATGAGTAATCAGGAACTCGATGCTCTGTTTAGCGGCTACGGTTATGGCGTTCGCATCGTGCAATTGAGCCAACAGATCGATGAGGACATGGGTGCGGCCGTCTCATGGGCGTACGACGAAATTCGAGACCTTCAGGGGAAAGCTCGGGGCGGCGCTGTCATTGAACGGCCACGTTGGCCGATGATCATTCTGCGCACGCCGAAAGGCTGGACCGGTCCCCAAAAGATAGATGGGAAGCAGATCGAAGGCACATTCCGATCTCACCAGGTGCCGGCCAAAGACGTACAGACGAATCCCGCTCATCTGAAGATCATCGAACAGTGGATGCGGTCCTATCGGCCGGACGAACTGTTCGATCGTGATGGGCGTCCGGCCGAGGACATTCGTGCGTTGTGTCCTACCGGCGACCGCCGCATGGCCATGAATCCCCATGCCTTGGGCGGGAGGGTTCGTCGGCCGTTGGTGCTGCCTGAGGTGGGGGCATTCGCGGTCGAGCCGAAGGAACGCAGTCAGACGTTCGTCGGCAATGTCGTGCAACTGGGGAACTACTTACGAGAAGTCGTGCGACTGAACCAGGAGGCCCGCAACTTCCGTATCGTCTGTCCGGATGAATTGGAATCGAACCGACTCGGAGCCGTGCTGGACGTCACCGACCGCCAGTACGTCTGGCCGCTCCCGGAAGGTACCGAGCAGACCAGTCGCGACGGCCGGGTCTTGGAGGTGCTGAGCGAACACAATTGCCAAGGCTGGCTTCAAGGGTACGTGCTCACCGGCCGTCACGGCCTGTTCCCCTGTTACGAAGCCTTCCTTAGCATCGTGGACGGCATGATGAACCAGTATGCCAAGTTCTTAAAGTCCTCGCTGGAAGTCTCGTGGCGCGAACCGATTTCTTCGTTGAACTATTTGTTGACCTCGGAGGCCTGGCGGCAGGAGCACAATGGCTATTCGCATCAAGGCCCAGGCTTCATCAATAATCTGCTGACGAAGAAGGGCCACACCTATCGTATTTATTTCCCGCCCGATTCAAACTGCCTCATCATGACGATGGAGCATTGCCTGCGGGTCACCAACTTCATCAATGTCATCATCGCCAGCAAACAGCCTATGCCGCAGTGGCTGACAATGGAGGAAGCCCGCGAACACTGCCGGGTCGGCACGTCGATCTGGCGCTGGGCGAGCACGAACGACGGCGAAGACCCGGAAGTGCTGCTGGCTTGCTGCGGCGACAATCTGACGCTGGAAGCATTGGCTGCCGCCGATCTCTTGCGTCAAGAGGCGCCGGACTGGCGCGTGCGTGTCGTCAACGTGACGGATTTGTTGGTGCTGGGCATTCCACAAAAGTATCCGCATGGGCTCGATGCCGAGCGATTCCAGCGGATTTTTCCATCCAGCTGTCCGGTGGTGTTCAACTTCCATGGCTATACGGCCGCCATCAAGCAACTGTTGTGGGAGCGGCCGGAGACTGGGCGGTTCGACATTAATGGGTATCGTGAAGAAGGGACGACCACGACACCCTTCGACATGCAGGTGCGCAACAAGACCAGTCGCTATCACGTATTGATCCAGGCGGCGCAAAAAGTCGCCTCACGGAATCCCGGGAGAGCGGCGCAGGCGGAAGCGATCACGGTCAAGTATGAACGCTTGATCAAGAACCACCGTCTCTATATCCGGGCGCACGGCAACGATCCGCCTGAGATCAGTGAGTGGCGATGGCCGGTCAGTCGATTGCCTGAGAAGACACATCGTGACTGACATTGCCGTAGTGCTTTGGGATATAGGCGGGGTGATGCTGACCAACGGATGGGATCAGGGGTCCAGGAAGGAGGCCGCCCGCGTGTTTCAGTTTGACTCGGCCGAGTTCGAAGCGCGACACGTTCATCTGAGCGACGAGCTGGATTGTGGCAGGCTGAGTCTTGACATGTATCTCGATCAGGTGCTGTTCGGTGAACCTCGGCCCTTCACCAAGAGAGGCGTTCAAGAGCTTCATGTATGCCTAGTCCCAACCGTGCTCCGACGTGTTCCAGGTCGTCAAAGAGGTCGCACAGGCTGAGAGGTATCTCGTGGCGGCGCTGAACAATGAGTCGCTGGAGCTGAATCGGTACCGAATCGAACGCTTTCAGTTAGGAGGCTACTGCGATCTCTTTTTAAGTTCCTGTTACCTGGGCGTGCGCAAACCGGACGAGAAGATGTACCGCCTGGCCTTTCAATTGACGCAGCGTGCCCCAGACGAGTGCCTGCTGATCGACGACCGGGAGAAGAATTTGGAACCTGCCCAGCGGATGGGCATGAGAACGATTCACTACCAAGACCCTCGGCAACTACGACAGGAGCTGCGTCGTTATGGAGTCATCGAGGGAAGTCATGATTGATAAGTTAAAATGAGCTGCTTGCAGTAATGAGAGGAGGAGGATATGGCACAACGCAGTATCCGGATCAGTCGATGGATCGGGGGCGCGGTCCTCGCTGTGGGCATCGCGGTGAGCGGTTTCCTGCAGGCCGACGCGCAGATGGAACAGCGGGTCAACGTGACGATCAAGGATTTCAAGTTTGCGACTACGCAAGTACCGTTGCGATTGGGTGTTCCGATTGTCATTACCATTCGAAATGACGATGGCGAGCGTCATGACTTCGGATCGTCGATGTTCGAAGGCGTTCCGACACAGGTCGAAAGCGCCGGTATCATATCCTATGGTCGAGGTATCGCAGGGGTGTTCATCGATCCGAAACGCACGACAGAGATTCGCTTTACTATGGATAAGTTGGGCCGGCATGAGTTCCGGTGTTCGATTCATCCCACGATGAAGGGAGAGTTGCTGTTGCTGAGCGTGGAGGCCGTTTGACGGGCCGAATCGTCATCGTCTCAGCTCAGGACCGGGGTAGTTGACCCGATGCGCTGATCCAGCAGGAGGCTCATGATGAACACGATGCGCGCCACTGTGTTTCAAGGAATGAACCAGTTTGAAGTTCAGGAAGTGGCACGTCCTCGTGCAGGTCCAGGTGAGGCCGTGATCCGGGTCACCTTGACGACGATCTGTGGGACGGATCTCCACATTGTTCGTGGCGAATATCCGGTGAAACCGGGGCTCGTGATCGGGCACGAACCGGTGGGTGTGATCGAAGAACTTGGATCCGGTGTGACAGGGTATGTGATTGGAGAACGGGTTTTGGTGGGGGCCGTCACACCGTGCGGTCAATGCCATGCTTGCTTGTCTGGGCATCAGGCCCAATGCGGGCACGGCAGTGGGTATGAGGCGATTGGCGGCTGGCGTTTTGGCAATACGATCAATGGCGCACAGGCCGAATACCTGCTGGTGCCCTATGCGCAGGCGAATCTTACCAAGATTCCGAATGAGCTCAGTGATGAACAAGTTGTCTTGCTGGCCGATATTGCGTCAACCGGATTCAGCGGAGCGGAGTCCGGAGGAGTGCGCATCGGAGATGCCGTGGCGGTCTTTGCGCAGGGCCCAATCGGTCTTTGCGCGACAGTGGGAGCCAAGCTCATGGGTGCGGCTCTTATCATTGGGGTCGACGGGGATGACACGCGTCTCCATATGGCAAAACGGATGGGCGCCGATGTGGTCCTCGACTATCGCAACACCGACGTGGTGGCGGAGATTAAGCGTCTTACTGGTGGGGGGGCTGATGTGACGATTGAGGCTCTTGGGACCCAAGACACCTTCGAGAATGCGCTCCGTTCACTCCGACCAGGTGGCACACTGTCAAGCCTTGGCGTCTACTCCGGGAAGTTGCAAATACCGTATGACGCGTTCGCGGCAGGCATCGGCGACCATCGTATCGTCACGACTCTGTGCCCTGGGGGCAAAGAACGGATGCGCCGACTCATGGAGGTTGTGCGTCACAAACGGGTGGATCTGACACCACTTCTGACCCATCGGTTCTCGCTGGATGATATCCGAGAAGGCTATCGTGTCTTCGGCGAACGACTCGATGGTGTTCTGAAGGTCGCCATCAAGCCGTGATCGACATATTCAAGCTGATTCAGCGTTCGATCATTCTCGATCTCGATAAGCAACACAGCGCCTGTTCCGTTCTCGTGGTCCGTTAAGGCGGCCGGCACGGATGCTTACGTCCTGGCATACGCGCCCTCCCGAAGCGATTGCCGCCGACCTACACACCGATCTTGTCCTGGGGCTGACTGAACGGGACGCACGGGCGCGGCTTTCGTCCGAGGGCCCCAACGAGCTTCCTGAGCCTCCTGCTCTTTCTCCTCTTTATCTGCTGCTGGGCCAGTTCACCAGCGTGATCATCTGGGTCCTGATCGGCGCCGCCCTCATGTCCGGTCTGCTGCAGGAATGGATTGATGCCGGCGCGATCCTTGCGATTGTCCTCCTGAACGCCCTACTCGGTTTCATACAGGAGTTCAAAGCTGAACGGTCTCTAGCCGCCTTGCGAAAACTGTCCATCGCGACAGCTCGTGTGGTGCGCGAGGGCATCGTTCGTGCCATCCCGGCACGGGAGCTGGCGCCGGGCGATCTGATACAAATCGAAGCCGGGGATCATGTACCGGCCGATGCTCGTCTGATCTATGCGACCAACCTGTTCGCGCAGGAGGCCGCGCTCACCGGCGAGTCCACCGTGGTTGAGAAATCAGCCGCTCTCCTGTCAACGGAGTCCATTCCTCTCTCTGACCAATCGAATCTGTTGTTTCTGGGAACCGTGGTGACCGCGGGGAAGGGCCGCGCACTCGTTGTCCTGACAGGTTCACGTACGGAGTTGGGTCGGATTGCCTCACTGATGCAGCAACGACCGTCCGAGGTCACTCCCTTAGAGCGGCGGCTCAGGCAACTGGGGAACCTTCTACTCTTCTTATCTCTAGCCATTGTTGCGGTGGTGTTTGGGTTGGGGCTCCTGCGGGGCGAACCGTTGACCGGTATGTTCCTGACCGCCGTGAGCTTGGCTGTGGCGGCGATTCCTGAAGGGTTGCCCGCCGTCGTGACCATTGCGTTGGCTTTGGGCGTCATGCGTATGGTCAAACGGCATGTGTTGGTGCGGCGGCTCCATGCGGTCGAAACGTTGGGGTCGACAACCGTCATCTGCACTGACAAGACGGGGACACTGACGAAGAATGAAATGACCGTGACGCGTCTCGTCTTCGGAGGACGTGCCGTTGAAGTGACCGGTGGAGGGTATGTTCCGGTTGGAGAATTTCTCGAAGCTGGATTGAGGCTCTCGATCCCACAGCCCGCCCTTCATGAGCTTCTGCTGGCTTCGGTGTTATGTAACGATGCCGCGCTCAAGCGGCAAGGAGATGACTGGCAGATTTTGGGTGATCCGTCGGAGGGCGCTATGCTCGTGGCGGCGGCCAAGTTCGGTCTCCTCAAAGATCAACTTGAGAAGGACTATCCGTTTCTCGGAGAAGTGCCGTTCGATCAGAGACGCAAGCGAATGACGGTTGTCCGAGAATTGAAGACGGGTGCAGTCGCCTTCGTAAAAGGCGCGCCGGATATCTTGCTTCAGTGCTGTACCCATCGCATGACGTCCGAGGGGCTTCACGAGCCGTTGGATGACTCGCTACGGCAACGCATCCTGACGGCCAACGATTCCTTGTCCGCCGAGGCGCTCCGGGTGATGGGACTCGCTCGTCGATCCTTGCCGGGTCATCCTCTTGGCTATCACGCCGACGATCTCGAACGCGACTTGGTGTTTCTCGGGCTTGTCGCCATGAGGGATCCGCTGAGACCGGAGGCCAAAGCGGCGATGCAGGTCTGTCGAGAAGCGGGCATCCGAATCGTGATGATCACGGGCGATCACAAACAAACCGCAGTGGCGATCGCCAGGGAATTGGGTCTGATCGATGATCGGGAGGGTGCCCTATCCGGGTTGGAACTCGATCAATGGAGCGATGAGCGTTTGCGTGATTGCGTGGATCAGATCTCCGTCTATGCGCGCGTCACCGCCGAGCACAAGCTGCGGATCGTGCGAGCGTGGAAAGCTCGCGGCTCGGTCGTGGCCATGACCGGCGACGGCGTCAATGACGCTCCCGCAATCAAAGAAGCAGACATCGGGATTGCCATGGGCCTGACCGGAACGGACGTGGCGCGGGAAGCGTCTGATATCGTGGTGACCGATGACAACTTTGCCTCCATCGCGGCGGCGGTCGAGGCGGGACGGGGCATTTATGACAATATCGTCAAGGCGGTGCAGTATCTGTTATCAGGAAATATCGGAGAGATCCTGGTCATGCTCTGCGCGACCGCTTTCGGACTTCCCTTGCCTCTGCTTCCCGTGCACATTCTCTGGATCAACCTCGTGACCGATAGTCTGCCGGCCCTGGCGCTCGTCGTAGAGCCCGCTGCCGTTTCAGTCATGCGTCGAACCCCACGCCACCCCCACGCCACGATCTTGGATCGGAGTCGACTCGTCTTAATATGCGCGCAAGGATGCTTCATCGCCGCCATCACCATCGGCGCCTTCGTCTACCTCCTCTACGGACTCAACACCGACCTGGCTCAGGCTCGGACCGCCGCCTTCACCGTATTGGTGGTAGCTCATCTGGTGCATGCGTTCAACTGTCGCAGCAACGAGGAGTCGGTATTCACGCTCGGCCTGCTGACAAACAAACCTCTTCTCTGGGCTGTCGGGGGCGCTATCCTGTTGCAAATCGTGATTCTCTCGAATGCTCACGTTCGAGAGATCTTTCGAGCCGTTCTCTTGCCTCAGGAGAACTGGGTGCTGGTTTTGGGACTTGGATTCCTGCCACTGGTCGTGATGGAGGCATGGAAATGGGTCCGGCGGTTGTCTGGAAGCGATCAGGCGAGACAGGTCGAACACTAGACCGATGATGGCCGCTTGCTGCCAAGCAAGGACGAAACTCGCTCGCTGGTTTCTTTGACTAGGATACCCATCTTCGAGTGGGAGGGCTCGAAGTCGATGGGGAGATCGTAGTGGCGGAGGCGTTCGCTGGCGGTGGGGCCGATGGAGACGACGACCATCTTTTTGCACGCCTCTTTGAACTGCGCGGTGGTGCCTTCCTGTTCGAGTAACTGCATGACATGATCGATCTGCGCCGCGTTGGTGATGAGCAGCACTTCGACTTGCCCAGCGACGATGGCGTCGAGGACCCTCCGAAGCGGAGCCATGTCCGCCGGCAGTGCCCACTTGTAAATCGGGACTGGCGTGACCTGCGCGCCGCGCTCCCGCAGTGCTGCAAGGAGATCTGGATTCGATACCCCGTATTCCTGTACTGCAATTCGGACTTCGATGAGCGAGCCTCGCTCATCGAGGACCTGCAGGATGTCCCGCCAGGTGTTGGGCTCAGGGACCGTGATGGAGGGGGTAAGCCCAAGCTCCTTCAGCGCGGCGACCGGCTTGGGACCGCGGGCGACCACCGTGGTGCGGGCGATGGCCGTCTTGATGGACTCAAGCGGGTACCGAGTCTGGAGAATCTCAACCATTGTTCTGGTGCCGGCTCCAGTCAAGAGGATGATCATCTCGAAATGCCCGGCCAGGAGCCGCTTGCCGAACTCCAGGACCGCCGTATTGTCGGAAAGAGGAATCTCCCGCAAAGCCGGCGCGACGTGAGCCTGCCCCCCGTATCGCTCGATCAGTCGCGCCATTTCTGCGGCCATTCGCGATTCAAAGGCGGCGACGTTCAGGCCATTGAAGCCAACGGTAGCCATTAGGTCTTCGGAGGAAAAAGTAAAAAGCCAAAGTGGACTGTTTCTTCAAGATTGGGAGCGTGAGTATCGTATCACAATTAGTCGGGAGTGGAAGCGCAGCCAACGGCCCGATCAAGATGGGCCAGGCTTCACTCCGCATCCCAGCAGGCTGCGGGAAAACTCTGTGGGTACGCGAGAACTTCGATGGTCCGCAAATGTGGCACAACAGTAAAGGCCTCCTGCGGGATGCTCAAAATGGCCGTCCAGCAAGGCCGCAGCGAGTGAAGGCCCGAGGCGTACCCTTGCGGTACGTTGAGGGTCTGAACGATGCGAGAACGCTGCTGGCGGACATTTTCAGCATCCTGCCAGGGGTTTTCAATTGACGGAGCCACGGTGGCTCCCTACTATACGGACACGATTGAGGATGACTATGAGTGCTCCGCTCCATCGAGGATTACGCCATGTGGCGCTGCGCGTCACGAATCTCGCGCGTTCTCGCACGTTCTATGAACAGTTGCTGGGGATGAAGGTGATGTGGGAACCCGACCCCGACAACGTGTATTTCAGCTCCGGATCGGATAATTTTGCCTTACACCAGATTCCGCCGTCCGAGCTCGCCGCGTATCAGCCCTTGAAGGGGCAATTGTTGGATCACGTCGGC
>DASQFV010000038.1:0-12740 GCA_035632975.1 Nitrospiraceae bacterium | reverse complement strand
TATGGCCGTGCATCGAGCCGGCGAATCGGAGAATATGTCGTTCATCTCGACCGGCGGCGGCGCCGCGCTGGAATTGCTGGAAGGCAAACAACTCCCGGGCTTGACCGCTCTCCCGGATCGAGTCTAGTAATCGCCTCGTCGTTGAATTCACACCCACTATCGATACCGAGATCCCTGTGCGCAAACCCCTCATCATCGGCAACTGGAAGATGAACAAGACGGCCCTGGAGGCCGCGGCCTTCATCCGCGACTTCCGCGATCGAGCGCCTGCATCGCCTAACGTCGAAGTGGTCCTTGCGCCGCCCTTTACGGCCCTCGAGTCGGCCCGCAACGCCTTAGGTCCCTCCTCCTGGATCAGCCTCGGTGCACAAAATGTACATTGGGAAACGCACGGGGCCTTCACCGGAGAAGTGTCCGCCCCGATGTTGCGCGAACTGGGCTGCCGTTATGTGATTGTCGGCCATTCTGAGCGTCGCACGCTCTTCGGCGAACGAGATGAGAATATTCAGAAGAAAGTCCGGGCGACGCTGAGGCACGGGCTCTCTCCGATCCTGTGCGTGGGAGAATCGCTGACGGAACGTGAGGAAGGCCGAACGGAATCGGTCGTCACAGCTCAACTCAACGGCAGCCTGGCAGGGTTGATCCCCCAGGATCTGGCGACCGTCACGATCGCCTACGAACCGGTCTGGGCCATCGGCACGGGACGAGCGGCCACCACGGAGCAGGCCGTGACCGTGCATCGCTCGATCCGCTTGTTCATGGAGACCGGCTGGGATAGCAAAACGGCATCGGCCATCAGAATCCTATACGGCGGAAGCGTGACGCCCCAGAACATCGAGCCGCTCCTCGCCTCGGACGCGATCGACGGAGCCTTGGTGGGTGGGGCTTGTCTCAATCCCGACTCGTTTGCTACAATCGTCCGTGTTGCTCAGACACAGCGGGCCTAACTGATCGGAGTGCCATGTACACTCTCCTCATCGTCATTCATGTGTTGATCTGTTTTCTCATGATCGGCGCGATCCTCTTGCAATCAGGGAAGGGCGCCGAGATTGGCGCGTCATTCGGAGGCTCCAGTCAAACCGTCTTCGGTAGCCGCGGCCCCGCCAACTTCTTGAGCAAATTCACGGTCGTCGTCGCAGCCGTCTTCATGCTGACCGCGCTCAGCCTGGCTATCTTAGCAAAAGAACGGACATTTTCTTCCACGGTCATCGATCTCAAAAAGAAAGAGACTTCTCAGACCGCCCCCGAAACCCCGCCTGTTACGCCGGTAGCCCCAGCCGCTGAGAGCCACGCTCCAGGCGACTCTTCCTCCAGCGGACACTAGCAGGCTGTTGAAAAAGTCCGCCAGCATCGTTCCCGTGAAACGTGAAATAAGGGTCAGCTGTGGACTTGCCTGCGGACAAGGCGCGTCCCTGGGCGAAGAGGCTGTCTTGGCAGACTCAGGGCGGGCGGGTGAAGTAGCCGCCAGGGCTGGGCGGGTGAGAAGTCTGGCCATTTTGAACAGCCTGCTGAGACATTCTCCCGTCGGTCAAGAATGACTCGCGGGGAGCGGGAGGGTAGGGGTTGAAACTATTCAGCGTCTTACTAAATTCTGGTGAGCCACGCCTCGTGGGAAGGGTCCTCCCCGTGCACGATGGAAAAGAAGGCCTTCTGCAGAGCTTGCGTAATCGGACCTGGCGTGCCGGCCCCAATGCGACGGTTGTCGATCTCCCGCACCGGCGTCAGCTCGGCAGCGGTCCCGGTCACAAACACTTCATCCGCGATATACATGTCATCGCGCGTGAAGCGCTCCTCCACCACGGTGATACGTTGCTCCCGCGCCAAATCGATGACGGAGCTTCTGGTGATGCCGTCGAGGATCGAGGTGAGCGGCGTGGTCTTGATCTGCCCTTTCCTCACAATGAAGATGTTCTCCCCCGTCCCCTCGGACACATACCCTTCGGTGTCGAGCAAAATGGCTTCATCATACCCGTCCGCTTTCGCTTCCCGTTTCGCGAGAATCGAGTTCACGTAGTAGCCGGAAATCTTCCCTCGCGTCATCGAGACATTGACGTGATGACGAGTGTAGGATGACACGCGGGCCCGCATCCCATTCGCAAGCGCATCGTCCCCGAGATAGGCGCCCCAGGTCCAGGCCGCGATGGCCAGCTTGATTGGATTGTCGCCGGGATAGACCCCCATCGTTCCGTGCCCGATATAGACGAGCGGGCGGATATAGCAGGCCTCCAGCTTATTCACCCTGACTGTCTCCACGATGGCCGCTGCGACCTGCTTCTTGTCGAAGGGCATCTGTATCATGCCGATATGGGCGGAATCGAACAGCCGATCGACATGTTCCTGCAACCGAAAAATTGCGGAACCGGACTTCCCCTTGTAACAGCGAATCCCTTCGAACGCAGCCAATCCATAATGGAGCGAATGGGTCATCACGTGGACTTGCGCGTCCGCCCAATCGACGAACGACCCGTCCATCCAAATTTTTCCTTGTGGCTCAAGCATGGACAACGAAGACGAGCACGTGAACCATCGAGCGCTGAAATCGGAATATAGCAGCGGGCTGGAAGAAGCGTCAAGCAAACGGGCGTGGTACGCCCCACAAGCAAGAATGAACCAAGAAGCAGTCTTTCAGGCGGGCATCTGATGGGCACGAATCTGCCCGTTCAGTAAACGGGCGATGTGATTCTCGGCTAACGGACTGACGAGGACAAGATCTAACCCAAAATCATACCCATTCACCCATTGGACCGTCGCTCGTTTAATCTCTATCGGCGTAACACCGTCCGCAAACGTGACGCGCAGTGCCAAATCGAGGCCTGGCTCAACCAGATGGTCACCTTGGACACGCATCCCCGATTGAGACAGATTAATCGCGACACCCTTCCCTACACATTCCCCAGTGAGATAATAGAGAACGAGCCAGGTCGGTATGCGACGATAGGGACGGAGCACAAATCGAGTGCCCCTCGGCTTGAAATCACGAGGCTTCGGTGCTACGGCCATCATTACCTCCGATCCACGAAAGGGCTCTACAATAGCAACCAGCATACGCCAAGGAGCCGGAGCAGCATAGCCCACGAATAGGTTAAGGTTAACCCGAAGGAAGGGGGGTAGGGTTGCCGGCTGACCCCCATGCCTTACCTTGACAGGCTTCAAATCCCTATGTTACACAATCATCTTCTGTAATGGAGACAGGGGCTTATGTATGCAATTATTGAGACAGGCGGCAAGCAGTATCGGGTCGAAACCGGGTCATTGGTCCAAGTGGAATCCCTTCCCGGCGTGGTCGGGGGGTCGATCGAACTCGGCCAGGTTCGGCTGGTCCACGGCGACAAAGGTGTAGAGGTCGGACAACCGTTGGTCAAAGGGGCCACCGTCAAAGCCGAGATCATCGATCAGGGCCGAACCCGCTCCATCACCATCTTCAAGAAACAACGGCGCAAGAACTATCGGCGGACCAATGGCCATCGCCAGGGCTTTACCAAATTGCGCATTACCGGTATCGAAACGGCCTAACGAGGATCAGCCATGGCAACAAATAAAGGCGGCGGATCAACTAGAAATGGGCGCGATAGCAATCCGCAATATCTTGGGGTCAAGGCCTACGGCGGAGAGACCGTGAAGGCCGGATCAATCCTGATCCGTCAGCGAGGGACGAAGTTCTTTCCCGGTTTCAACGTGGGCCTCGGCAAAGACCACACCCTCTTCGCCCGCATCACAGGGATCGTGAAGTTCGAACGCGGCCGCGGGCGGAAGAAGGTCAGTGTCTACTCCACGCCCTCGATTTCATAGTACATTCTTTTCCTCTTTTCTCGTCACAGTTTCGTTACCGCGAGGACTCCCGGCATGAGTAGGGGTGCGACGGGATGTTCCTCGCATGTCATGCTCATACAGTCATCACGTTGAAACGGTGCACCGATGTTTGTCGATGAAGTCCGTATCCATATCAAAGCCGGACGCGGCGGAGACGGCGCATGCAGTTTTCGACGCGAAAAATTCGTCCCGCGTGGCGGACCGGACGGTGGCGATGGCGGCCACGGCGGCAATATCGTGTTTGAAGCGTCGCCTCGCATGACGACGCTCCTCGACCTCCGCTACCAAAAACACTACGAAGCGGAAGTCGGTCGCCAGGGAGGCGCCGCCAATTGCTCCGGAAGAACCGGAGAGGATGTGGTCGTGGCCGTTCCAATCGGCACCGTCATCTTCGATGAGCAGACCGATGAAGTGCGGGCCGACCTGGTTACCCCGGGACAGCGGTTTGTGGGAGCTCACGGAGGCCGGGGTGGACGAGGGAATAACCATTTCGCCACATCGACCAACCGCGTGCCCACGGAATTTGAAACCGGCACGGAAGGCGAAGAACGGTCGCTCAGACTTGAACTGAAGCTGTTGGCCGACGTCGGGCTTGTGGGCCTTCCCAATGCCGGGAAATCGACACTCATCGCCGCGATCTCGGCGGCACGGCCAAAGATTGCCGATTATCCCTTCACCACGCTGACGCCGAATCTGGCGATCGTTCGCTGGGGAGAAGCAGAGAGTTTTGCCGTCGCAGACATTCCCGGGATCATCGAAGGCGCCCATGAAGGAAAGGGACTGGGATTCCAATTTCTTCGGCATATCGAACGCACGTCATTTTTGCTGCACATGATCGACGTGTCGGAATGGGCCCCCGAAGAGCCCGTCAAGAACTTCGAGATCATGCGTCGGGAATTAGCCGCCTACGATGAACTGATCACCACACGCCCCTTCGCGGTGGTCGCCACGAAAATCGACGTGGCTGGAGACAGGGTACGCCTGCGAAAGTTGCAGAAATACTGCACACGCCATCGGTATACGTGCCTCCCGATCTCTGCCGCCACGAGAGAAGGACTGACGGAACTCGTCACCTATGTAGGGCAACAGGTGGCGCAGCTTCGAGCCACACCATGCGAGACGAACTCCTAAGACAAGCCACCCGCATCGTCATCAAAATCGGGAGCAGTCTCGTCGCGTCCCGAGACACCGGGCTGCGCCCGGAACAGATCGATCGGCTCGCGGACGAGATCGCGGCACTCCGGTCGAGCGGACGTGAGGTCTTGATCGTCTCCTCCGGCGCGATTGTCTCCGGTATCAAGAAATTAGGCCTGAGGGAATACCCCAAGAGCCTCCCCGTGAAGCAGGCGGCCGCGGCGGTCGGGCAAAGCCGTCTCATGTGGGCGTACGAAAAATCGTTTGAGCGGCTCGACGTCAAGGTGGCGCAAATCCTACTCACTCACCACGACCTCGCCGATCGGCGGCGGTTTCTCAATGCACGCCACACCCTGAGTGCACTGATCAGATTCGGCGTGATCCCCATTATCAACGAAAACGATACGGTCGCCGTGGATGAAATCCGCGTGGGAGACAACGATACCCTGGCTGCCGAGGTAGCCCATCTGGTCGACGCGGAACTGCTGATCATCCTGTCCGATATCGACGGCCTATTTACCGAGGACCCACGCAAGAACCCCGCAGCCACGCTGATCCCGTTGATTCCTGACATTACCAAAGAGATCGAGGAACGAGCCGGTGTCTCCACCACGTTCGAAGGGACCGGGGGCATGGCCACGAAAATCCGGGCTGCCAAGAAGGTCAGTGAGTATGGCGTGGCCACCTTGATCTTGAACGGGCAAGAAGCAGGCCTCCTCCCACAAGTATTAGCCGGCGGTTCAGGCGGCAGCCTTTTCCTCGCGAAGGAACGTCGCTTCACTAGTCGCAAACATTGGATCGCTTTCACCCTCAGGGCGCGAGGGACCCTGACGCTCGACCCCGGAGCCGTCGAGGCGCTAGCCCGACGGGGCAAGAGCCTGTTGGCTTCGGGCATTCTGGACGTCAGCGGCTCCTTCGATACGGGAGATGCAGTCAGTTGCCTCGACCAGGATGGCAAAGAATTCGCCAAAGGACTCGTGAACTTCTCCTCCGATACCTTGGCTCGGATCAAAGGGCTCAAAACGATCGAGATCCAGCAGCAGCTCGGCCTGCAGGAATACGAGGAAGTCATCCACCGGGACAACCTCGTAATCCTCTGAAGGATAATGTTACGTTTTCAATGTTGAATGTTGAATGATAGAGTCAAGGTTGCGTCGGGTCTTCGCACGTTCCATCATTAAAAATTCAACATTGAACATTCATCATTTGACGTATGCGTCTTGGACTATTGGGCGGCAGTTTCAACCCCGTGCACAACGGTCACCTGGCCATTGCGCGTCAGACACGTGAGGCCCTCAGGCTCGACCAAATCCTACTCATTCCTGCGAGTCACCCTCCCCATAAGCCGAACGGCAACCTGGCACCGGCGCAAGACCGCTATGAAATGGTTCGCCTTGCCATCGCCTTAGACCCCACTCTCGCCATCTCGGATGTGGAAATCCGTCGGCCAGGCAAGTCCTACTCCATCGACACGATTCGCCTGCTGCAGCAAGAATATGGAGCGCAGACCCAGCTCTTTTTCTTGATCGGGCTCGATGCCTTTCTGGATTTCCCATCCTGGCGTGAGCCCCTGACACTGCTTGAGCTGTGCCCGTTCGTCGTCCTCTCCCGGCCAGGCCTATCGTTTCGATCCCTCTCAAACGTCGCACTGCTTCCGCCGATTCCATACCCCTCGCTGGCGGACCTGGATGCGGGACGGATTTCCCGACTCGAAGCGCCGCTCGGAAAGCAACGCCTGATCTGTCTCAAACTACCGCCCTGCGCGATCTCCGCATCGGACATTCGTTCTCGAGTCCGCCAAGGGCTCTCGGTGGCAACCCTGTTGCCGCCCTTAGTGGAATCCTATATACTTCAACATCATCTCTACCAAGAGGAGCGCGATCGCACGAACAGCTAGGTCTACGGCCCTCGCCATTGCTCGGGTCATGCTCGACAAGAAGGCCACCGATGCTCTCATCCTCAAGGTTGCGCCGATGAGCACCGTTGCCGACTACCTAGTCATAGGCTCTGCAGATTCGGATCGCCAGGCGAGTGCCATCGCCGATCATATCGACGGCATCCTCTCTCGCTCAGGATCCAAACCGCTGAGCATCGAAGGCAGGCGGTCCTCGCAGTGGGTTCTGATGGACTTCGGCGATGTCATCGCCCATATTTTCAGGCAGGATGTCCGGAAGCATTATGCGCTCGAACGGCTGTGGTCCGACGCGAAGCGCATCGCCATCCCAGGCGAACCGCCGGCTACAAAACCGGCTGTCACCCCGCGGCCTGTGAAGCGGAAAAAGGCGCCCGCGAAAACAAAGGCCTAGATCGATGCTCCGACTGCTCACCACCATCTTCCTCGTCAGCGCCGGAATCTTCCTCTACAGCTATGCCCGCGAATTGAATCCTGGGACGGTCGCAGTCCAGACTAGTCCCTCCATCCGGTTCGAACTGAGCCCTGTCACACTCGTCATCTTTTCCATGGCCGTCGGCGCCGTGCTCGTGGCCTTGGCAGTCGGCATGCGGCAAACCGCCCACGTCATCGGCAACTGGCGCAGCACGCGGCTGTTGCGGCGCAAGGAAAAAATCGATGCGCTCCATCGTGAAGGCACCCATGCCATCATGTCGAAACGCACCGTCGACGCCATCGGCCTGTTCGAAAGAGCGCTGGCCATGGACCCAAACCGCGTCGATTCGCTGCTATGGCTGGGAAACATTTACCGCGTGGAAAGCAACTTCGCTGAGGCGATTCGCCTCCATCAGCGAGCGAGTCGCGTCGACGAGCGCAACATCGAAATTCTGCTCGAGTTGGCAAACGACTTGGAGGGCGCCAAGCGCTTTGAGGACGCCTTGCAGACCCTGCACAAGATGCTCAAGATCGAACCGGATAACCTTACCGCGCTCATCCGCAAGCGCGATCTATTGATCAGGCTCGAAAAATGGAGCGAGGCGCTCGAAATCCAACATCGGCTCCTGAAGGCCAACCTGCCTGAGCCGGAACGCCGGGCCGAGACCCATCTCCTCACCGGCTGCACGTACGAGGTCGGGCGCCAACTGCTGGAACGAGGCCACCCCGATAAGGCAAGGCGCTACTTCCGCGGCGCCATTAAGAAAGACCGGACATTCTTGCCGGCCTACGTCGGCATTGGTGAAATCTTGATCCGGGAAGGCAAGACCAAACAGGCGGTAGAAATTCTCAAGAAGGTCTATGCCAAGACCCGCAGCAGCATCATCCTGCACCGCCTCGAAGAACTTTTTCTCGAGCAGGGCGAACCCAGCGAAATTATCCGTGTCTATCAGGAGGCCCTCCGGCAAGACCCGAACAATCCGGCCCTTCAGTTCTATTTAGGCAAGCTCTACTATCGACTCGAAATGGTCGATGAAGCCTTCGATATCCTCTCGACCGTCGAAGGGATACAGGATCAATTGGCCGATTACCATAAGATCATGGCCAACCTCTATCTGCGCAAGCAGCAGATGGAGCAGGCCGTCGCCGAGCTCAAGAAAGCCCTGCATTTCAAGAAACGTGTGGTCGTCCCCTATGTCTGTACCGCCTGCCGGCAAGAATCGACCGAATGGTCGGGGCGCTGCCGCCGCTGTGGGACCTGGAATACATTAGTCGCACTGCCCTTGCCGAATGCCGGTCAAGCGGTCCCCGGTCAAGACACCGGCCCCTCCCTCCCAGTCTCAGCAGTGCCCTATCAGGGCATTGCTTCTCCCTTCGAAACCGTGTAGGTTTTCGACCAGTGCGGTTGCCTGACGTTCACGCGGTCATCCGCAACGCATTCAATGCAACCTCTACAGATGATGGAGTGTCCCATGGTCGACTATCAGGATTTCGCTGCCAAAGCCTTGCGCGACCAGACGCTGACACGAAGTGAATGCCAGGCCGTGCTCGACACCCCGGATGAGCAGTTGCTGGGACTCCTCCAAGCCGCCTTTACCGTCCGTTCTCACTATTTCGGCAAGACCGTTCGCCTCCAGATGTTGCAGAACGCCAAGAGCGGTGCCTGCCAGGAGGACTGTCACTACTGTTCCCAATCTGCGATCTCCACCGCCCCCATCGAGCGTTATGGCCTCGTGCCCCAACAGCACATGATTGACGGCGCCCGACAAGCGGCGGCCTCGAAGGCCCAACGCTATTGCATCGTTATCAGCGGTCGGAGTCCGCTGGATCGGGAAATCGACGAAATCGCCGGAGCCGTCCGTGCCATCAAGCAGGAGATTCCTATTCAGATCTGCTGTTCACTTGGCCTGATGAATGAACAACAAGCCAAGCGACTCAAAGCCGCCGGAGTCGATCGGGTGAACCACAACTTGAATACGAGCGAAGCCTTTCACGCCTCAATCTGCACCACGCATACGTTCCAGGACCGACTCAGCACCATCCGGAGCGCTCGAGCGGCAGGATTGGAAATCTGTTCCGGTGGGATCGTGGGAATGGGGGAGAAGGACGAGGACCTCATCGACCTCGCTATGGCGTTACGCGACGTGAAGCCGGATTCGATACCGCTCAACATGCTGCATCCCGTTGCAGGTACGCCGCTAGAGAACTGCGATCAACTGACTCCGCAACGCTGCTTGAAAGTCCTCTGCCTCTTCCGTTTCCTCCATCCACATACCGAAATCCGCATCGCCGGCGGCCGCGAACACAATCTACGCAGTCTCCAGCCGTTGGCGCTTTATCCAGCCGACTCCGTCTTCGTGAACGGCTACCTCACGACACCAGGCCAGCCGGCCCCCGAAGTCTGGAGCATGATCGAAGATCTCGGCTTCAAGATCGAAGTGGACTACCAAACGGCTGCTGAAAAAGCCCCCCAGCTTCGTTCTCAGTCGCTCGAATCGCTCAACGTGCACAAGTAAGTACGCCTCGCGATTCGCGCTCCCTGCGGCCTTTCTGGACGCCTTTTTGAGCAGCCTCAAGGCTCCTCCAAGCTTGCTCGTTTTCCCTCTCCAGAGTAGCGGCTGGCTTGGTCCTCCACTGCGCACGTTTCTTCTATCTTATGATCAACAACCATACCTGAGTGAGACCACCCTTGTTGGTCCCACTGCGCCCGTCGAGCGAGCACATTCTGATCGTGCGCGCTCCGGGAGCACAGGACCAATCGGGCCGGCCTCACTCATCCCGCAGTCCCTCCACCGGCTGCTTGTTGCCCAGCGCACAGGCCAATAGCCGGCCACCAGTGCCACCGCAAGCGCTAGCGCGACGGCTTGCAGCAGCATGTCGATTGGACCTGCCATCTGATTTGTCCTGCTGCATGATCGCTCGCTCGTGACCATGCGTGACCCTCTGTTTTCTTGAAGTGAATACTCGCGTTTCACTTTGACACCTGCCCGATTCTTGCTACAGTTTGAACACCATGCTCACCATGAAATGTCTCGATTGTCAGGAGGACCTCATTGAGATTCCGACAAGCCATGGTCCTGGGCTCGATGTCTGTTTCTCCGGACACGGACTCTGGCTCGATGTGGGAGAGGTGAATTTTTTTGTGGAGGATTACACCGCGCTGAACCGGACGATTGGTGACACCGGAGGCGTTGCGGTCAGGACAGAGACACTGTGCCCTCGATGCGGCAATCACATGGAGTCTGAAACAGTATCTCAAACGTCCTTCCTTCGCTGCGACTCCTGTCGCGGGTGGTGGCTTCCTTACGGAAGCCTCACTCGTCTGAATGAGACGTACCGAGGCACTGCGGTTCCGATCCAGATACATGAAGCCGAGCTGTACACGCGAGCTGCAGCGAGACATCGTGCACTCAACGACACATTTCGCGATCAAAGCAGGTTCAACACGACACGCTCCAAGCCACAAAGCATTTGGTTCTGGGTCCTGTTTTTTGGGTTTGCCCTCGCGCTCGGAGGGATCATCTTAGTCTCTGGGATCGCTAAAGCCGCGAGAACCGCTCAGTGGAGCCAGCCACCGGATCAAATCCTCTTTTACTTGGCGGCGGGTACCGTAGGAGGATTCGGGCTCTTCGTCTACGGATGTATGGTTCACCAACGGAAGCGATTGATCGAAAGCATTCCGACCTCGACTATTCGTTCACTGGCTCTGGGGTTGGTCGAGATCAGTGGACAAGCACAGCCCGAGAAGGGGCTCCTCTCCACGCCATTCAGCGGGCTTCCCTGTGTGTTCTATTCGTATGCCGTTGAAGAGCGGGTTGGCTCCGGGAAGAATGCACGATGGGAGACCATTACTAAAGGCACTTCGGAGCAACCCTTCTTTGTGAGCGATACAACCGGACGAGTGCTCGTCGTGCCCCTTGGCGCCGAGCTTATCTTGCCGGACGAACGCACCTATCGAAACAATTGGCTCGGAGAATTGCCCCCCGTCACAATCGCCGGATTGAATCGACTGGGGATTTCGACCGAACGCTGGATAGGGAGCAAGACATTACGGTGCCGAGAAACGTTCATTGTACCGGAAGAGCAGGTCTACGTTCTCGGAACGGCCCATGAACATTTCGGTGCGAGAGAACGCGTTGAGAACTCCGCTCGCATATACATCGGTAACAGCCGAGACCATGAGTTTATCATCTCGGATCGAAGCGAAAAGGACTTATTGTTCCGATTGCGATGGCAGGCGTTGGCTTTTGGGGTAGGAGGCCTGACACTTGCTGCAACCTGTTTGATCATCATCTTCAACTACTACCTGACAACAGTATCGTAACAGTCATACCCAAAGGAGAACACCCATGAATGGCACCTTGCTGATCGGAATCCTGCTCGTGATCGGACTGATTGTGCTCATCGCTTATGTGGTCGGCGTCTACAACATGCTGGTCCGACTCGCCAATAACATCGATAAGGCCTGGTCGAATATCGACGTCATCCTGAAACAACGTCATGATGAGCTTCCCAAACTTGTCCAAGTCTGTAACAGCTACATGACGCACGAACGGGAGACCCTGGAGTCCGTTACCAAAGCCCGCAATGCGTATGGCGCGGGCACGACTATCGACGACAAGGCACAGGCGGAAAATCAGATCGTCGGGGCCTTAGGAAAACTCTTTGCCGTGGCCGAACAGTATCCAGATCTGAAAGCCAATCAAGAATTCTTAGCCATTCATCAGCGCATATCGGCGCTGGAAAGCACCATTGCCGATCGGCGTGAGTTCTATAATGACTCCGTCAACCTTTACAATATCGCCATTGAGCAGATCCCTACGCTCTGGGTGGCACAGGAAGTCGGATACACAGCGAGGCCTTTGCTGACAGTTGCACAATCTGATCGCAAAGATATGCCACTAGCTTTTGCCAATCGTACACGTATGGCAGCGTAGACACACAATCGGCTGATCGCAGTAGTATTGATGGGGCGTTGCTCGACCTGACACTTCTAAGCCGCACCCTTTCGTAAGAATAACGGCCTGGATTGGTCCTCCACTGCGCACGTCGAACGAGCACCGCCCTGCTTCTCAACTCCACCCTACCCTAAGAAATAGCAACCCCGTTCGTTCCCACCGCGCACTCCTTTCTCACCCGCCCACCCACTGGCACGCCGAGACGTGCCCTTAGCCCGGGCGAGGGCCTCCAATCCCCTCGTCTCTCGTTAAGGGAGTGGCCGAGGCTGCCCTTTACTGCGCGCATCGAACGAGCACAGTTTCACCGTGCACGTTCTGCGCGCAAGGAGGGCACCTGGCCGCTCCCTCCCCATCCTTCTGAGGCCGCGCGTTGCGCGAGCACAGAAGATCATCAGGCTCCATCCCCTCCTCTGTTCCGCGAGCAGGAGGACGACCAGGCTGCCCATCCCACTCGTGGGACCTGACTTTTTCAGCATCCTGCTAAATTTGGTAGGCCCGCCAAGCTGGTGAGG
>DASQFV010000037.1:0-4421 GCA_035632975.1 Nitrospiraceae bacterium | reverse complement strand
GAGGAGACAGAGCATGAGTCGTGCGGTCATCTTGGTTGTCCTTTCCGGAGGCATCCTAGCAGGATGCTGAAAAAGTCCGCCAGCGTCGTTCTCGCTTCGCTCAGATGCTCAACGTACCGAAGCGTACGCCTTCACCTCTTCGCTCGCTGCGGCCTTGCTGGACGGCCATTTTGAGCATCCTGCGCGGTGTTCTCCTGTTGTCCTAGACGTGCGGGCCATTGAATTTTCACCGTGCCACAAAAGTTTTTCCACAGACTCCTACTGGCCTGACGCGTTGCTGTCCACCCGACCAGATCGTGATCTGACCGAATCGATGCCATAGCGTGGTGCCGCGATGGCTTCGCTTCGACATTGCGGGCAGCGGCTTGGGCTCGTCAGACGGCTGCGGTCACTAAAGACGAAGTCACAGTCCTGACAGCGAGCCGGGTCCAGGATGAACCGCCTTGTCTTGTCGCGCGCGATGGTCTTCACGACGTGGGTCAGATGCTCCTCGACCTGCCGCTCGGGAATGCCCAGCATCTGTGCCAACTGGTAAGACGACAGACTGGCGCCCGTGATCAAGTCGATGATCCGTTGACGCGGCGTCCGCTCGGGAGGCAACATGACGCGACATCGTAGGGGATCGAGTGAGGAAAACCAAGTTCCTAGGGTGAGTTGAACGGCGTCGGCGCCTCTGGCAGGATACAGACACCATGCCCGCTCATCCGAATCCTCATCAGGACGAACTCGTCGAACTCGCGCTGAAACGCGTGGTTGCTTCCGGGGCTGAGTACGGCGATATCCGCCTCCTCGACAGCACGACCCAGACCATTCGCGGCGAAGATCGCCGCATCGCTTCCATCCGAGAAGCACAGGACGGCGGGTTTGGGATCCGCGTCCTCTATCACGGAGCCTGGGGATTCGCAGCGAGCTCGATTCTCTCGCTGGAAGAAGCCCCGCGTGTGGCTGAATTGGCGATCGAGATCGCTAAAGGCTCCGCGTCCCTCGCGAGTGAAAAGGTGAAACTTGCCGATGAGCCGGTCCATCGGGACCGGGTCGTCACGGCACGGCGGATCGATCCGTTTGCCGTCGATCTCGAAAAGAAAACGGCACTGCTCCTAGAGACGATGGAGTATGTCCATCGCCAGCCCGGCATCGTGCGGAGCAGCGCAAGCCTGTGGGCCCGTCAGGACCGCAAGCTCTTTGTGTCGACCGAAGGGTCGCGCCTGGAATTCGACCTCCTTGCCGTGAACGGGGATTTCGATGCCACGGCGGTTCATGACGGGCGGTTCGCCTCGCGGAGCTTCAATACGCCTCATCTTCGGATGGGTTATGAATTGATCGAGGATGCTAATTTCCTGGCCGAGGCCCCGCGCATCGCGTCTCAGGCCGTCGAGAAAGTGAAGGCGCCCACCACCGAGCCAGGTCTGTACGATCTCGTCCTCGATCCTGAACATCTGTCGCTCACGATGCATGAGTCCTGCGGCCATCCGAGCGAGCTCGACCGCGCGCTTGGGTACGAGGCCAACTATGCCGGCACCAGCTTTCTCACGACCGAAAAACGAGGAACCTTTCGATACGGTTCTCCGCAGGTGAATCTCGTGGCCGACAACTGCGAACCAACGACCCTTGCCGCAACCGGCTACGACGACGATGGCGTGGCCTGCCAGCAATGGGACATTGTGCGCGACGGCATCTTCGTCGGCTATTGCACGAACCGAGAGGTCGCGCCGATAATCGGCGAGACGCGCTCGCGCGGCTCCAATCGGGCGGACAGTTGGGGCAGCATCCCGATCGTCCGCATCGCCAACATCGGCCTTGAGCCGGGCACCGCCACTCTCGACAAGCTGCTCGCCGATGTCAAACGGGGCATCTACATCGAAGGCCACGGGTCTTACAGCATCGATCAACGACGGTATAACTTCCAGTTCGGAGGCGACGCATTTTGGCTGATCGAGAACGGGAAGCGGACATACATGGTTCGTGATGTCATCTACCATGGGATCACGCCGGAATTTTGGGGCAGCTGCGACGGTGTCGCGGATCAGTCGCACCGCCGGCGGTACGGGTTTATCACGTGCGGCAAGGGCCAGCCGGGCCAGTCCGGCTGGATGACCCACGCGGCATCGCACGCGCGGTTCCGCAACGTGAACGTCATCGGAGGGCAGGCAGGATTATGAGTACGACCAGCCACAAGACCTGGCCGAAGCTGACGAGCCGGGACGAGTTCCGGTTCCTCGCGGAGCAGGCCCTGAAACGTTCGACCGGCGACCACACGCTTGTCGCGTTGCATGATCAGCATAGCGGGACGACACGGTTTGCGAACAATCAGATTGTCCAGAACGTCGATACGAGGCGCGGGTCTTTGAGTGTGACGGTGGCGTTCGGGCGGCGTCGCGGCACCGCCGGCACGACAGACTTTACCGCGGGGGCGGTGCAAGAGACGGTGACCAGAGCCACGCAAATCGCGCACCTGTCGCCCGACGACCCGGAATACCTCCCGCCGGTGGAGCCACAGCCATATCTGACGCCTCCTACGACGCGCGCTGAAACTGCCGCGGCTGGCCCGGTCCGTCGACTGGAATATACGAACGAAGCGATCGGGCAATGCCGAATGGAAAATCTTGGCGCAGCGGGGATTGTGTCCTCATCGATTGCGACGGTCGGAGTTGCCGCGAGTACGGGACTCTTCGCCCACGAAGAACGGACCGATGCACGATTCAGCCTTACGGCTCAGGCCGGCGAGGCTACCGGCTGGAGTGCCGCGGCCCATCGGTCCATCGATCATCTGAGGGTCCAGGAGCGGACGCTCACCGCGATCGATAAGGCCAAGCGGGGCCTGGAGGTGCGCGAGCTTCCGCCGGGGTGCTATACCGTGATTCTTGAGCCGGCTGCTGTCGCGGGGCTGTGGTCCTCGCTGCTCTGGATGCTCGATGCGAAGTCCTACGAGAAGGGCACGAGTGCATTCTCAGGCAAACTTGGCCAGTTGATCGTCGACAAGCGACTGACGCTCCGCAATCTGCCAGCGCACGAGGATCTCTTGGGCATTGGGTTCACCGCTGATGGGTTACCGACCGTGGCATCCGACTGGATTGCGGACGGGGTGCTCACACAGCTTATGTACGATCGGTTTACCGCGAAGGTGCGAGGGATCGACAAGATCCCCACGCTCGACGCCCCCTGCCTCTCAGGAAGAGGATTGTCCCTGCCGACTCTACAAGAATTGATCAAGGCCACGGAGCGCGCCATCCTGGTGACGAACTTCTGGTACATCCGGACGGTCAATCCGACCGATCTCACCCTGACCGGTATGACGAGAGACGGCACGTTTCTCGTCGAGAAAGGAGCGATCGTGTCGGCGGTGAAGAACTTTCGGTTTCACGAGAGCCCTCTGCGGGTCTTCAACCGGATCGCGGCCTTCACCAATCCGGCTGAAGCGATCACGTCCGAAACCGGCAAACTTCTCGTGCCGGCGATGACGCTCCGCGACTTCAACTTTTCCAGCGTTACCAGATTTTGATGTTTGTCTGCCATGAGTGGACCACCCACCATCAATGTGTTGACTCGACGGGAGAGCCAGGGTGGACAAGCGAGGGGTGTATATTGATGCGTATCACAAGTTGGTGCCTCATGGCGGTGCTGGGATCGGGCCTGCTGGGCGCGGGCTGCAACAGCGCGGGAATTTCGACGCAAGAGGATCTTGGACGAGGGATCGTGCGGGGCACACTGGGAGCCCAACTGGGCGGCGATGAGCGGCTCACAATTCCGGCAAATGCCTTTTCTCTAAAAGGCCAGGTGACGGGGGTCGAGGGTGGGGCCTATGTACTTCAGGAAGTCAGTGGCATCGAACGTCGCGTGGCGCATGACGAAAATACTCGAATCGATCGACCGGCCCATGTCGGGGATCGGATCGAAGCTTTCGTGGATGACAAAGGACGCGCGGTCCTTATTCGGAACATTGATCGAAACGAAGAATCGCAGTAGAACCTAGCAGGATGCTGAAAAAGTCCGCCAGCGGCGTTCTCACTTCGCTCAGTGGCTCAACGTCCCGGATGCTATTGCGACGAACTGTCATGAATGATGCGGCCTAGATCGCATCGGACTTGGGTAGCGCAGCGGGCTATCGCGAATCACGCGGGAGGATAAATGTTCGCTCGGCTCATGGTTGTAGGCATGTGTTGGCTTGCGATGTTCTCACTGGCGGAAGCCGATCCTGGCGGCCAGACTGCCGCTCCAGCGTTCTTCGACAATCTGGGTTCCCTCCACCATCCCATGACCACCACATCGGAACAGGCCCAACGTTATTTCGATCAGGGGCTCCGACTCGTCTATGCCTTCAACCACGAAGAAGCGATCCGGTCGTTTGAAGCTGCGGCGCAACAGGATCCGCAGGCGGCCATGCCCTATTGGGGAATTGCGCTGGCGCTCGGCCCCAACATTAA
>DASQFV010000036.1:0-2411 GCA_035632975.1 Nitrospiraceae bacterium | reverse complement strand
AGCAAGGCCGCAGCCGATGAAAGCACCGGAGGCGTCGCTCTTCTCACCCGCCCACCCCAAGCTGCCAAGACAGCTTGTTCTCCGAGTGGGCTATGCTGAGAATGCTTTCGAGGCGAGAACGATGCATAGGAAAAGGCACGTCCTTGGGCAAAGATGCTGCCTTGGCAGACTCAGGGCGGGCGGGTGAAACATTCGCCGGGGTCGGGCGGGTGAGAAGAGCGACTTTTTCAGCATCCTGTTAGCCCGGGATTTGTCTCTGAGCAGCGACTTGGGTAAACTGGGTCCACATCAACGGTGGGGTGGCCAATCGCAAGGAGGTTGATATCGTGAAACAGACAGGAGGACGACTGGGCGTTGGTATCGTGCTCACAGCAAGTCTACTGATGGGAGTGGGCTGCGGGGGTACAGGGAAAACGTTCTATCTGGATCTTCACCAGAAACAAGAGGCGGCCCAATACATGGAGCCGGAACCCGTCAGGATCGTCATCGAAACCTTCGAGGATCGGCGACTGGAGAAGAATCGGCTCGGTCTGCGGACCCATTTGTGGGGTGGGGTGTCCTACTTCAATGTGGTGGGGGAGCGGCCAGGAGACGTGATTGCCCAGGCCCTCGCAGATCGTCTGAAAACGCGCGGATGGAAGGATCGGGCCTGGACGGTGCAGGTGACTTCCAGCGGGGCAGTGACGAATCTGAACGATGCCGACATCGTAATCAGCGGGCAGCTGCTCGATTTTTCAGCCAACGCCAAGAGCCGACTCTTCTCGACGCTGGTGAACACGAGCAGCAAGATGGTGATCACCGCACGGAACATTGGCGACCAGAGCTCGACGATCAGAGGTGTCGAGGGGGCACAACGTGATACCGTAGTCTGGTTCAGCGAAGACGATGTGCAAGAGTTGCTGGCGGCGACCCTGAAGGACAGTATCGATCGGTACCTCGCCGATACGACGATCGAGCACAAGGCGTTGCGACCGGCACGTTGATGGGCCGGGGGAAGAGATGACCCACTGTGCGTGAACGTCGTTGGGAAACGACGACCCCGCTGACCTTCGGTCAAGTGCTCGCCGTGGGCGAACGGCTGGCTGCGCTGGGGTTGAAGCCGGCGGTGCCTGCGAAGGACATCATCTGTTATGTCGAAGAATGGACGGTCGAGTCTCCTGAGGATTTCGACCAGCTGGACGCGTGGTCCACGGAGGATGTGACCCTGATCCATGTCCGAGAGGGTTGGCGCGGCGACTTCTTTCTCCTGACCGGGGCCTATCACACCATCTATCAACGCCATCAGGACGTTGGCACCTACTGCTCGATCAGCCATCCTTGGCGCCTCCGCGAGGCCCTGCGGCTTCATGAGCAACGCAGCATGCTCTGGCTCGGGTTTCGGCACTCCCACTCGTTCATTCGCATCCGTCTTCAGACCCAGGAAGTCATCACGCCGGGAGAAACGCGCGGCGATGCCGAACGGATGCGTTGGTTGGATGAGCGGCGCGCGGCGTTCCTCGAAGCCATTGCCACGCTGGAGTTGCCGATTGAGACCCATGTCGAGAAGGATGCCGTAGTGCTACGGCCGTCTGATCCCACAATCCCGTTCTTCTGCTCTTGGCCCGACGCGTTCGGCCCCTGCCAGTTCGAGTACAACACTCCCGATGCGTTCGAGTTCTTAGTGCCGGCCAGCAAGCTTGCCGCGACGTTTGCGCCGGAGCCGGCCGGGGTCCGAGCCTACCTCACGGGATTTTCAGAAGAAGCCTTGACTGAGTTCCAAGCGATCGAATCGGGAGTGCGCTTGGCGTATCGCTGTTCGGTCCATTGTCCCCTCGACGATCTGCCCGAAGTGCTGGAAACGATTCAGCCTGACGGTCGTCTCTACGCCACGCTGTGCGAGTTTCAGACGCGGGAACTGTTGCCGGAAAGCGACGACGCCTCCGCCATCATCGGCATTGTCGGGTTCAATGGACAATTCCAGATCGAGGCTCGACTAAATCGGGCACCACTCAAAGAAGAAGCCATGGCTGGGTGGTTAGAACGGCTGATCGGCTATCCGATCGTTTATACGCCTCTCCCTCCTTTCGTCTAGCAGGATGCTGAGAAAAGCGATCGTTTTGAGCCGTCCGCTTTCTCCCCTTCATTTGACAATTTTAAGAATATCCTGAAGTTTAGGCACATGCTCTCCTCCTCCACAGTCAGGACCGTTTTTGCAAACCCGTTCATGTCGGCCCTGTTCTTTGCTTCAGGCGTCACCTACGACACCTTGACTCTGACGCGCATCGATCGCTTGCAAGACAATCTGATTCTCCTCCTCTACCTCGCGGCGCTCGGTTTTCTCATCGTCCTCACGGGTCGTCTTGGCGTGGCCGCGGTGGAGCCGGCCGCAATCGAACCTCAAGGCTCGTCATTCGAAAGATTCCTGATCAAGG
>DASQFV010000035.1:0-7851 GCA_035632975.1 Nitrospiraceae bacterium | reverse complement strand
TCCAATTGTCGGAATGGTCAATTGTTCCGTAATAGTCTTGGCCAACTCGGCAGGAATCGCTTCGAGCACGATGGCGAAGGCGCCGGCTGCTTCAAGGGCCTTGGCATCATTCAGCAAAACTAGCGCATGATCTGATTCTTTTCCTTGTACTTTGTAGCCGCCATATCGATGAACAGATTGGGGAGTCATGCCGATATGTCCCATTACCGGTATGCCGAGACTGGTCATCGCAGCCACATGATCGGCCACAACTGCGCCGCCTTCCAGCTTGATTGCCTGAGCCCCGGCTTGTAGAAACCGTCCTGCATTGCGAATTGCGTCTTCGTGGCCGGCCTGATAGGACATGAACGGCATATCCCCTATGACGAGCGCTCGTTGGGCCGCCCCCGCCACAAGCTTTGTGTGGTAGAGCATGTCCTCCATCGTGACCGACAGGGTATTCGCTTTGCCTTGCACGACCACTCCGAGCGAATCCCCGACCAAAATCGCCTCGATGCCGGCCTGTTCGACTATGCGTGTAAAAAGCGCGTCGTAGGCCGTGACGACGATGAGCTTCTTCTTGTCGTGCTTGTAGCGCTGAAACTCAGGGATCGTCATCAACCCACTTCCGCTTTGGTGATAATGTCAGCCAGCCGGTGCGTGGCCTTGATGGCCATAATATGAACCCCGTCGCAGTACGGCCGCACCGTCTTGATCGTCCGCACCGCGATGTCCACCCCCACATCCTCCGCGCGCTCGGGGCCGGCAGCCCTGAGTTCGTCGATCATATCCTGCGGGACTGACACACCAGGAATATTCGCGTTCATGAACTCCGCCATCTTGGCGTTCCGGAGGACGAGAATGCCCGCCAGCACTTTGACCTTGAAGGGGCGCACCGCCTTCATAAAGGATGCAAACTGCTCCGGATGGTAAATCGCCTGCGTCTGGAAAAACTGGGCACCCGCTTTCACCTTCACTTCAAACTTAGCAAGCATGGGTCCCAGCGGGTCGGCTTCCGGAGTCACTGCAGCCCCAATGGTAAACTGCGTCGCACCATCTAACTTGTTCCCCACAAGATCCCGCCCGTTGTTGAGTCCTTGCACGAGCTGCATCACTTGGACGGAGTCCAGATCATACACCGGCTTTGCTTCTTTGTGATCTCCGACGGTCGGATAGTCCCCAGTGAGGCACAGAATATTCTGGATGCCGAGCATGGAGGCGCCCATGAGGTCCGACTGTATCCCAATCCGATTCCGATCACGGCAGGTCATCTGCATTACCGGATCATGGCCGAGTTCGTAGAGGAGTCGACAGACGGGGAGAGACCCGGCCCGCACAATGGCGGCCGTATTGTCCGTCACGTTGACCCCATGCACACGGCCTACCAACTGCTTGGCATTCTCTAACACGCCAGAGATGTTGGTGCCTTTTGGGGGATTGTACTCAACCGTGACAGCAAACTGCCCCTGATCGAGCACCTCTCGTAATCGCCTTGGCTCCCGACTCATCGTTCTATTTTACTCCTCCACTTTCACTCACAGCTGTAGAAGGAATGGGGCGCTCTCCCTGGGCGCATCGGACGCCCCTTATCCTTCTACATGCTCGTTCCAAGCTCGCTTGCCTCTCTCTAGGAATGGCACCCGTGTAGGTCCCACTGCGGCCGTTAAGCGAGGGTACAGATGGTCCCTCCAAGCTCGCGCGTTCTCTCTCAGGGATGGGGGCTGATTGATCTTCCACTGCGCGCTACTTCTCACCCGCCCACCCACTGGCAGATATTTTTCACCCCGCCCTACCCTCCGATTGCTTCGCAATCGATTTCCCGTGACGTGCCATTAACCCGGGCGAGGGCCTACCAATTTGCCAAACATCTATTTAGGGGAGTGGCCAAGGTTGCCCTTTACTGCGCGCATCGGACGAGCACTGTTTCATCGTGCGCGTTCTGCGAGCAAAAAGGGCACCTGGCCACTCCCCTCCGACCCTTCCCTTCTCTCCTACATCATTCCCGCCATTCTCTTGGCAGACTCCACCGTGTTATCCAGCAACATTGCAATCGTCATTGGGCCTACACCACCAGGAACAGGACTAATCCAGCCTGCCTTCTGGCTGACCAGCTCAAAGTCTACATCGCCACACAATTTGCCTTCAGGAGTTTTGTTTGTTCCCACATCGATCACGACCGCCCCGTCGCGCACCATATCGGACGTCACAAACTTAGCTTTCCCGATCGCGACCAGTAGCAGCTCAGCTTCGCGGCAGACCGCCGGCAAATCCTTCGTCTTGGAGTGGCAAATCGTCACTGTGGCGTTGCGCTGGAGCAACATGAGCGCCAACGGCTTGCCGACGATGTTGCTTCGTCCCAATACCACGGCGCGCTTTCCTTCGATACTCACACCGGTGGATTCGATCATCTTGATGACGCCTTTCGGCGTACAGGCTTCAAACACCGGATGCCCCTCAACGAGTCGACCGAAATTATAGGGATGAAACCCGTCTGCGTCCTTGTCGGGCGACACCGCTTCGAGAACGACTTTGCTGTCAATATGCTTCGGGAGCGGCAACTGAACCAATATCCCGTGGATCTTGGGATCGGCGTTCACCTTTTCGATCAAGGCCAACAACTCTGCTTGCGTCGTGCTCGTCGGCAACTTGTGGTCATCGATATAGATGCCCGCCGCATCACAGGCTTTCTGCTTGCTCTTCACATAGAGATGCGAGGCGGGATCGTCGCCCACCAGGATTGTCGCCAGGCCGGGCTTCATCCCGGTCTTAGCCAAGACTGACGCGGATTCGGTTGCCAACCGCTCACGGACTTGCAATGCCAAGGCTTTGCCGTCGATCAATCGTGCCGCCACAATTCCCTCCTCACACGAGACAGTAGGAGGCTAAGGTCAAGGGACACCATCGCCTGCACTTCCCGCTCAGCCTTGGCCTTAACCTTAACCCGATTCAAAAAATCACGGCACCATAGCAGGGCATTTTTGAGCAAGTCAACGTGCGTGGTCACGTGAGGCGTCAGGGGTGAGGGGTAAGGAGAGGAAGGATCATTGCCTCACCGAAGCACAGCCCTACGATCATCGACCGCCCTTTACCTTTCACCCCTCACCCTTCACCAGTTTTCTTGACAGGTTCTTCGCCTGACAGCTACGATGGCTTCGTCAACTACGATCAACAGCCATCTACCTTGTGAGCAGAACCTCCTCCGTGATGTCCCTTCTGACACGCGTCATGCGCCATCCAGCGGCCTGGCTTATCTGGGTCATACCCATTGTGATCGTCAACCCGCTCGGCGCCCAGATCACCGTAACGGAACTGCAATCTCCCTATAGCTTCGTGCATGATCCCCTCGATAAAGGCTATTTCATCTCGAGTGTCAACGGCGAGGCGGAGAACGCCGATAACAACGGGTTCATCACCAAACTCGATCCCAATGGCAAACTCCTCAATCTGAAATTCATTCAAGGCGGGAAGGACGACGTCACCCTCCATGCCCCCAAAGGCATGGCCGTGGTGGAGCATGTGCTGTACGTGGCCGATCTCGATACCCTACGGGGCTTCGACACGACCACCGGCAAGCCAGTCCTGACGCTCACCATCCGATCGTCCACTGCCTCACAATCTGAGCCGCCACGGGCCTCCTTGAGCGACGTGACCTTCGATGGTAAGGGCCACTTGTATTGCTCCGATCAGAAAGCCAACACGATCTACCGCATCAATCTGGCCGCCCAGACGTTCTCCGTGCTGGTCACAGACCGCGCCCTGGCCGGCCCCTCAGGCCTTGTCGTCCATCCCAAGTCCGGCCAGATCATTGCAGTGAGCTGGGAGAAGGGCAAGATTTCTGAGATCTCGCCGGATGGCGTGGTGACGGAGCTCTTCTCCAACGGATTTTTTTCCAACCGCTTTCAGAATCTCCGCGGTGTGGATTTCGACCGTTGGGGCAATATGTACGTGTCGGATTTCACGACGGGAAAGGTCTGGCGCATGAGCTGGGACAAGCGGTTTCAAGTCATCGCCGAATTCTTACCCTCGCCGGGAGATCTGAGCATCGACCGTGCAAACAACCTCATCCTTGTACCGTTTGAATTGGCCCATGCGGCCGAGATGAACGGTCTTGAAACCCCCAGCGACGGGAAGCCCAAGCAAGAAAAACGGACGTTGGCGGACTATGGCTTCATCTCTCCACCACCGAAACCGGTACCAGAAGAGCCCGCAAAAAAATGAGCCAATGCGCCTTTTGCACGCAACGGAAAGGCAAGCGGCCTTGCCCCGCCTTGGCAGGGCTGATCTGCAGCCAGTGTTGCGGCGAACACCGAATCGTGCGGGTTTCATGCCCGGCTGACTGCGTCTATCTCGAATCCGGGAGCGACTATCAGCAGAAACGGCTTGCGGTACCATTCATGCCGGTGCGCCGCGACTTCTATCGCGAGCTGGCGGAGCTGGGCGGCGAGAAGGCCGTGGCCCTGTTTAATCTCGTCGAAGTAGTCATCTTCAGTTACTTCCAGAGACGCCGCGACGGGCAAGATGCGGAAGTCGTGGCGGCACTGCAGGCCTTGCGGCGAACGCTCAGCCCCCTCCATGTGCCTGCCGCACCGATGCCGGTCTTCGCGGAACATCTTAAGAGGGAGTACGACACGTTCAAGAAACAGAACCCTCAGCAGATTGCCGATATGTCCCACGCACCGGAGATACTGGACCGTGCAATCGCCTTCGTCTCACGATTTTCGGGGACGGACTTCCAATCACAACGGTTCCTCGGTGGGCTCATCGGCTATGTGCGAGCCTACCATCCGGAAATTGCGGAACACCTGACCAAGCAACGTGAACCGGGCCACATCATCTTGCCCGGGCAGCAGTTCATGCCGCCCCCGGCGCCTGAGCCTCATACCCATGGACCGGGGTGTCACCACCACTGACGGGTAGTCACTCCCGAAGATGGAGACCAGACACCATGAGCGCAGATAAAGAACGAAAAATCAGAAAAGCACGCCGAGTAGAGTTACGCTGCACCCTGCGATTTTCCTCCGGTGAGGTCAAAGGCGACGCCACGATCACAAACATCTCGACGTCCGGCTGTCGAGCCGAATCTGACATCAATCTAGCGGAAGGGCTTGACCTCCAGGTCATCATTCAGCTTCCCGACCAGTCACCACCAGTGAAAGTCGAACGAGCCGGAGTACGTTGGGTCTCAGGCCGTGCCTTTGGCCTGGGCTTCATTCTGTTCTTCCCGTCCGAGCGAGCCCGCCTCCGCACATTCATTGGAAAAATCAAATAACCTTGTCCCATCCTCACCCCTCAAGCAGCGCAGTCTCACAGACTCCAACTACGCCCATCGGCGAGCCTCTTCATATTGTGCGTGTTCTGGAAACACAGGAGTCCTGAGACCGCGGTACTATTCTACAATCGTCACCGTCATCTCAATCCGCTCGTTCGGCAAGTCGTGGTCGTTCCTCGGCACGTTCACGATCTTGTCGGCGACGCCAAGGCCTCTGGTCACCTCGCCAAACGCCGTGTATTTTCTATCGAGTGAGGGGGACGGCTCAACGACAATGAAAAACTGCGACCCTGCGGTGTCAGGTTCGTTCGCTCGCGCCATCGACACAATGCCACGCTTGTGAGGAGTATCACTGAACTCAGCCTTGAGCAAGATGGGATTGCCCTTCTCATCCTTGGGCCCACCCTGCCCATAGGTATCCTTACGCAGCGAGCTTTTGGTATTGGGATCACCACCCTGGATCATAAAACCTGGGATAACCCGGTGGAAGATCGTCCCATCGTAAAAGCCGGACTTGGCCAGCTTGATAAAGTTTCCAACATGATTCGGGGCCACATCCGGATACAACTTGACATGTATGTCTCCGAACTTCGTCTTGATAATGGCTTTCGGGCCAGGGCTTGGGGGCGGAGGAAACGACTGTAGGTCGGCCTTCCCTCCACAACCAGTGAGGAGACCGATCCCCAACAGCACTCCGAACAGTATGATACTTCTCATGGCGGCTGAGTCACGCGTCATGGTCCACCAACCTTGCATCGTTTACTCCACCACCACGATCGTTATCGCCGCCCGTTCTGTCGGAAGGTCATGGCTGTTCTTCGGCAAGCTGACAATCTTGTCCGCTACCTCCATCCCCTTCACCACCTCGCCAAAGACCGTATATTGCCCATCGAGAAAGTTCGAGTCCTTGACGACAATGAAAAACTGCGAACCGGCACTATTGGGATCGTTCGTGCGTGCCATGGAGAGAATCCCTCGTCTGTGAGGAATGTCGTTGAACTCAGCCTTGAGCCGCTGACTCGGCCCCCCCTGGCCGTAGGTCTCCGGCTTATTCAGATCTTTGGTATTGGGATCGCCGCCCTGGATCATGAACCCTGGAATCACCCGATGAAAGATCGTGCCGTTATAGAAGCCGGATTTCGCCAACGCGAGGAAATTTTCAACATGCTTGGGAGCCTTCTCAGGAAAGAAGACGATGTCCATGTCGCCAAACTTTGTTTTGATAATGGCCTTGGGACCTTTCGCCTCCCCTGCTTTCCCCGCTGGAGACTTGTCAGCTGCGAAAAGACCGCCCATACCCAACAACAGACTCCCGCCGAGCACGAGCGTCACGGCCACCATTTTCACTAGAATTCGTCTCTGCATCATCAGCCCCCCTGGAATAATTACTGATCTCGCTGCGAGAGCATCCTACCATGACGACCGGATCAGGTCCCTACCTGTCGAAGAGCCTGCTTCGCCGCCTGTTGTTCTGCTTCCTTTTTGCTTCGCCCGGACCCCATGCCCACGACCTCACCCTGAATGGACAGTTCCACCTCGAATGACTTCTGGTGGTCGGGTCCTGTTTCTCGAACGGTCGCGTAGCGCGGCAATGTGTCATATCGCTTTTGACACCACTCCTGAAACTGGGTTTTGTAGTCCCCTGCTCCCGGCTGCTCCTGTTGCGCGGCAATATGCGCGAGTTCCTCTGCGAAAATGTGGCGCGTCACCGTGCGGCTTGCCTCGAATCCTCCATCAAGATGAACCGCCGCAAGCACCGCCTCCAGCGCATCGGCCAACAGCGAGTCTTTCTCACGCCCCTTCGAACGGTCCTCCCCGCGCCCGAGCTTGAGATGCTCACCCAGTCCGAGCCGGCGGGCTGCCTGCGCCAATGATGCCTCACTCACCACCTGTGCTTTCAGCTTCGAGAGGGTCCCCTCTGAAGACTGCGGCAACGCGGAGGCCAGATACTCACTCATCACAAGTGACAATACGGCGTCGCCGAGAAATTCGAGCCGCTCGTTATGTTGAGGTGCAGCCGTTTTCTGTTCGTTGACGAGAGAGGAGTGAGTCAAGGCTTCCTCAAGCAAGGCAAGGGCCTTGAATCGATAGCCCAACGAGGATTGGAGCGAGTCGGCAGATGAAGCCGAAGTCATAGTGGCCGGTACATCCCTCGCACAGGCCGGTTAGCAGGATGCTGAACAAGTCCGCCAGCTTCGTTCTCGCATCGCTCAGAGGCTCAACGTACCGAAGCGTACGCCGCGCCTCTTCGCTCGCTGCGGCCTTGCTGAACAGCCTTTTTGAGCATCCTGAAGATATTTTGACATCGACGCCATTATGCAAGATTCTAGCGGTGTAGTATATAAGCTGAGTTTTCCGCGCCTCTAGGCGCCTGATTTCCTGAAGAGCAGGCAGGCATTGACCCCGCCGAATCCAAAAGAATTCGATAGCGCTGCCGTCACCGTAGCCGGTCGGGCCCTGTGCGGAATATAGTCAAGATCGCAGGCAGGATCCGGATGATCCAGGTTGATCGTCGGAGGAAGTATCCCGTGGTGAAGCGCCAGCACACTAAACACCGCTTCAATTCCGCCGGCTGCCCCGAGTAAGTGGCCGGTCATCGACTT
>DASQFV010000034.1:0-6901 GCA_035632975.1 Nitrospiraceae bacterium | reverse complement strand
ACTGGTAACCCCTTCGTGGGTTTGCTGTTGTAGTCAGCTGGGAACGCGCCATAGAGGTCCTGCCCCATGTTGATGATGACGGCAGTCCCGCCGGGGCTCCATCCGAGGAACACATAATCCTTCCCGCTTTCCTTGCCCATCTCGCGGGCGACCTGCGTGACGACCTGGTCCGCCATGCCGGTGCCGGAGACCCATAGCGTCATCGCGATCACGCGGAGGTTCTTCCTGAAGGCATGACGCAGCAATGAGATCGCTTGGGGATGCAGCTCAGGTTTCGACGCCGGATCGAAGTCCAGCGAGAGCAGGAACACGGACCCCTCAGGGAGTGACTCGATGTAGTCGTACACCCCGCGGACCTCCGGCGAAATCTTGATCGGCAAACCAACCGGGTAGAGCAGCGGGAGAAGCGTACAGAGGCCGATCACCAGGAAGATGATCCGCCTGTCGATCTTCAGCATGCGTTCGGGGAAGCTCATGCGACAACCCGTGAGGCGTTAGGCGTGAGGCTTAAGGTGGGTGGAGTACGTGGATGTCTCATAATTTTCTTTTCTCACCTTACCCCTGACGCTTTACCCCTTACGCTATTCCTTTCCTCCTCCGAGATACGACCGTTCCATGCCGAAGATAATCTTGATGGAGAGCGCGATCGTGCCGAGGCTGACGCCGATCAGGATCGCACGTCGCACCGACGCGTTCAGCACGTTCAAAATCCACTGAGACAGGTCGCCGCTGAGCGGGATTAGATATTCTCCGAGCGGGACGCGGCCCATCATGACGATCACCGCCGCAATGAGCAGTACCGCCGCCTCACGGCTCCGCGCGCGGAACGACCGATAGGCTGCCGAGGCGATGAAGAACGCGAGGATGGCGAACATCGTCCCCTGCAGCGGGACCATCATGAAGTTATAGATCCACCCAAAGGCCGTCATGGTGCCGTCGACGGCTTCTTTGCCGTTCGACCACAGGCCGACCGCAATGGTACCCAGCATGCTGACATACAGGACGAAACTATAGCCCCATCCCGCTTCTTTGCGCCGGATCTTGACGGCGTGGACGTGGAACAGGCTGCTGACGCCCAGCACCAGCGCGAACCCCCCGATGATCTGGAGCCATTTGGTGACGGAGGTCAACATCTGCTCCGATGCCGGGTGCGGCACATAGTATTGCGCCGCGAACACAATGCCGGTGATGAGTGTGATCAGGAGCGGGACCTGTCGGCGGAGAAAGATCATTTCACGTCTTTAAACAGATCCAGAAATAATTGTGGCCACTGCGCATCGAGCATGACTCCGAGGGTAGCCAGTATGGTCCCGATGCCGAGGACGCCGAGGATGAGCGCCTTGCCGATGTCCTGTCCGCGCAGCGTGCCGACCTGAACAGGTTCTCTGGAGAGATAGGCGCTGGCGGCGTAGAGCTCCTCCCCGATCAAGGTGTAGTCGCAGGTGGTGACGAAGAACGGCAGCTGGTGATCGGAGTCCGTCCCGGCGATTTGGATCGCGCCGGTGCTCGCGCCCGTTTCGGTCAACAGCAACGCTTCGGCGAAGTACGCCCCCATAAAGAAATTCGCTGCCGGTTTTTTGCGCAGCATAATGCCGTCCACTGCCGCGGTGTAGCTGAATTGATCCGACGTAATGAAGAAATTCGAATCGTCCTTGTAGAGATCGGGCTTGCCAGCTTCCAGGTAGGCCTGTTTGGTAATTTCCTGGCAAACGGCCATGGTAATCGGATCGCGGTGGGGCACGAGCAAATCGGTCTCATAGGCTGCCGTGCGTTTGGCCACGCGCCCGAGAATGACTGCCGCGGCAATGGTTGAAGGGTCACTCATGTCGTGGGCGCCGGTGAGGTAGAGGATCGGCTTGCCCAACTCGGTCGCGCGGCCGATGGCCTCATCCACAGCATCGAGGCCGGGAATGCGCCGGAGGAAGATCTCCCGCTTTCTGGCTGTACCGATAGCGTAGAACACGATGCCGCCGAACAGGAGCGCCAGCAACAGATTATTCATCTGATTCCAGTTCATCCAGTTCGGTTGTGGCGTAGCCTGCACCGACGTGGCGATGACACGATCGTCATTCAGCACGGCAGCCACGGTGATGCTGTAGGCAGTCCCGTCCTTGAGTTCGACCCCCTTCCCGCTCCTCAGCGTGAACTGGTGCTGGTCTCGAGTCGTCGGCCTCGTCCACCAGGGCCACTTGGATTCACGGACGTAGTGCTGGTTCGCGGGAAACTCCGCCACGACCTTCATTGCGGTCGGATCTGGCACCGTGGTTCCCTCGCTGAGTAAGACCTGATATCTGGCTGTAGCACTATCGTAGGGAGCGGGCGACCAGATTACAGTTAGGCTGCCGCCGCCATCACTGGGGGTATCGAACACACGAACATCGTGCGGAGGAGCGAGAGGCGTCTGCATCTGAGCGTCGGGTTGGGCATGCACCGGCAGCGATGACTGACTCAGAACAGCCACGAGCAGGAACAACGCCGCTACCCAGGCCTGACGTCCTCGGCGTTTCACGTTTAACGTTTCACGTTTCACGCCCACTAGGCCCCTTCAATCAATTCAATATTCGTCCGCGGGATGACGGCCTTCGACCCGTCTCCGAACCGGACTTCCATCACGCGCACGTCACTCTCGGTCGGAATCTTCTGGAGATCGGACGGCAGACTCGCGACCTCGCCGATCCTTCCAAACAACGGGTCTCGAATGATGCGAACCAGGTCGCCGATCCGGATGCCTTCCCGTTGCGGAACGGTTGCCGCACCGTGATCGCCAGATGCGCTTGCCCCTTTGGGAATGATGATCTCTGGTCGAATGACGCCGGCACGAATTTGCGTGGCGCCTGAAATAGAAGCCGGCTGTCCTGCATGAGCGGAGAGAAGCGCGAATGTCTTGCCGGCCATGGGGATGGCGCCGAACCCTTCGGTGAGAATGAGGGTGAAGCCGACCTGTTCCGTGCCCGTAATGGCTACGCCAAGGTCGTAGCCCAGCAGTGCGCGCAAATCCTTATCATGAATGCCGCCGATCACCAACCCCGCAACCCCCACTTCTTTCGCGCGAGCCAGCGCGTCCGAAGAGATGAAGGAGCCGCCCACGACGACCTTGCCTTTCATGTTTGCGGTGAGTTGACGAGGCGTGACCACTTCGTCCGGCGACGTCACCGCGATCACAATCTCGCCCCAGGTTTCACCGCCGATGCCGAAGATGCCCTGCACCAGACTGCAATCCGTCTCGACCACGACGCCTTGCTGCGGAATCACTTCGACAATGCGCCCGTCGACATAGCCCAGCAACTCCAGCACGCGCGGCGGCTCTCGCAACAGCACCTGCCCCGTGACGGGAGAAACGGATTCCACGACGCCGGTGATCGGCGAGAGGATTTCCGTCTTGAGCCACTTGATGAGCGGTTTGTTCTCGGCCAGGATCTCGTCCTTCTGCACCGGGTCGCCGGCCTTCTTGATCAAATATTCGGTGATCTCATCCGGCGCCACGCCCAACTGATTGGCGAGATTCAGGGGATAGACCTTGCCGGGCAATTCCGCACGAGCCACCGCCTGATTCGCGCGCACGGTCTCCCCGGTTGTGACCAGCACGCTGCCAGGCAGCGACAACATCCGTCGACGACGGACCACGGCCTGCTCTGTGACGGTTAGACCGGGGGTGTAGGAATGGGCCATGTTAACAACAGTGCTAAGTGCTGGGTGCTGAGACATGAGAACAGAAAAAGACTGGGAGGCCTCTCTCAGCACTCATTTCTCAGCACTCAGCACTGGGTAAAGATCCACTGCCCGATACCATTTTGTCAGCGATGCCACTCTGGCCGCGTGGTCGGTCGGCAACTGCAAGGGACGCCCGCGCCCATCGAGCAAGAGTCCCACCACACCGCCTTGCACCTCTCGCGTGACCGCGACTCCCGCCCCTGCCCCGAGGTTCACCTGTTTCGCCGGCTGGACCGTGATCGAGGCCTTCTGCCCGCTGGCTAGGGGAACCAGCCGCAGGTCGCCGAAGGAGAGTGATCCCTTGTCCACTCGACCATCCGGGAAGGTGATGGCATAATCCACGCACCGTTCCCCGTCCTTCCCCTGCCCGATCGGCGCGACACAGGTCCCCAAGTAGACCATGCAATCACGGACGAAGACATCGGTCGCCGCCTTCTCATTGATCGTCGAGAGCACACCAAGATGCGGCATCATGAAGATGCTATCCACCGAAAGCCTCGTCACACCGAGCGGTTCATAGGCATCGACCATCATCAGCATCGATTGCACGCGGCGCGGCGCATGGGACAGAATCCCGCCGCTCCCGACGATTAAATCGAGCTTGAGCATGTCGACCAGCGACTTGCCGGACTGCTGCTGCTCGAATACATCCGAGATCGTGCGCTCCTGCTGTACCCCCTTGAGGGCCGTCGCAAGGGATTTGTGATGGATCAAGGCGAGCCGGAGCGCCTCGCGGGCAATCGCATGTTCGATCTGCAGTTCGTCCAGCGTCTGCGGAATCGTCGTCGGCCGGATCATCTTGTTCTTGATCCGATTGCGGAGCGTCTGTTCGTCGATCGTGAACGGCACCCAGCGCATGATATTGGCAAGCCCTGCTTCCGCCAGCACATTGGAAATACTGTACGACATCCCGAGGTTCGCGCTGACCGTTCGATTGAAGAGCCCTTCGAAGACCGAGAACACGTCCGTGGTCGCGCCGCCGATATCCACCCCGATCAAGTTCAAATGCTCCCGCTTCGCGATCGTTTCCATGATCACGCCGACCGCCGCCGGCGTCGGCATGATCGGCGCACCGGCCATCTCGATCAGTTTTTTGTAGCCCGGCGCTTGCTGCATGACATGTTCGAGAAACAGGTCGTGAATCTTGTTCCGCGCAGGCGCAAGATTCTCCCGTTCCAACACCGGACGGATGTTATCGGTCAGCACCAGCGCGGCTTTCTCGCCCAGGATCTTCTTCACTTGCGGCTGCGCGTCTTTGTTTCCCGCGTAAATCAACGGGAGCTTATAGGTCGCCCCGAACCGGGGGCGTGGCTCCGCTGCCGAAATGTACTCCGCCATTTCGACCACATGGGTGACTGCCCCCCCGTCCGTCCCGCCGGACATCAAGATCATGTCCGGTCGCATCGTTCGAATGCGCTCGATCTTTTCATGCGGCAGACGACCATCGTTCGACGCGAGCACGTCAATGACAATCGCACCCGCCCCGAGCGCGGCCCGTTGCGCGCTTTCGCCCGTCATGTTTTGCACCACCCCGGTCACCATCATTTGCAACCCGCCGCCCGCGCTGCTGGTAGAAATATAGATATCCACGCCCGTCTTCGAATCACCCTGAGCCGCACGATTGGGCGTAAGAATCTTGTCCCCGTCGAGGATTTTCCGGCCGGAGAGTTCTTCAATCTCCGCAATCGCGTTCAGCACCCCGCGTGTTACATCTTCGAACGGCGCTTCCACCGTCGTCGGCGCTTCACCGCGATAGGTTTGCCGGTATCCGTCGCCGACCTTTTCGATCAGAATGGCTTTGGTCGTGGTGCTGCCACAGTCGGTGGCGATGATTACACTGAGGGGATGGGTGATCACCGGCTTGATGGGTGCTGGACTCGGCACACTCATCGAACGGAGGCTCCTTGAGGAGCCTGGGAGGCAGACTTCGTGTCAATGATCGTGATGAGACGGGAGATCGTCTCGCGTCGTTCAAGCATCCGAGCCACCTGCTCGACTTCCTTCGCGCTAAACGCCCATTCGACGATCGGGGTCAGGAAATACAGCGCCTGACTGCCAAGAAAGTTCATGGGACCGAGAGATTCCAGAAATACCGTGGCGGGAGCAGTCATACCCCGTTTCACCACTGCATCGGCCACCCGTTCAAGCAGCCCGAGGTCTTCAATCGTGAACACCTCGGCCCCGGATTTGGTCGAAAAGGCATGGGAGAGTTCCGCACGGACCTTGTCCCATTTTTTCGCCACTGATGCCTTGGAGAAAGAAGTCATAACTGTCTGGAAAGGCAGTCGAAATCTACTACCGGGCGGCATTATATGGAGGGGATGGGGAGGAGTCAATGAAGGGCGGCTCCAGTAATCCTCTGTGCTCGCGGAACCCCCACGGTGAAGCGGTGGTCGTTCGACGCGCGCAGTTGAGGATCACTGGAAGCCGCCCTTCCGAGAGCGAGAGGTAACGAGCGAGCTTGGAAGGAGTATTCGAGATACACTCGACGGCCGCAGTCAAATGCTCCTCACACCCTTGCTTGGCTGGGCATTGAACTGGCAAAGAGAGTAAGAGTGGATGCGCGCAGTGAAGGATAGCCTGGCCATTCCCTTAAAGAGAAGTAAAGAGAACTAGAAGGGCCTCGCTCAACGGCAGAAACGTTCATGAATAATGCGGGCTAATACCCTCGCCCTGTGCTGCCACCGCGTCCCATCCGATCCAGCGGGAGCGCCTCGTACCGCGCCTTGAGGTCTTGATGCTCGTTGAGAAAGCCCTTGACTGCCGCCTCATCGGCGAAGATCTCCGGACTGCGCTTTCGATACTCCTCAACCGTCAGGTCATACTTCGCCAAGAGCTTGCCGATTTTCGTGTGGATGTCCGCGCCCATTTCCTTCATCTGCTCAGGCGACGGCCGCTGCCCCTCCTTGAACATCCCTCCGCCCTGAAAATAGTTCGTCATCATCTCGCCGATATCGATCCGGGCCTTGACGAACTTTCCCACCTCAGCCGGTTCTGCCGCAAGACCGGCACCCACGAACAGGACGACACTCAAGGAGATTCCGGTCATGCAACGCGCCAGATTCATGGCCATGATTCCCTCTCAAAAATATGGATAGAAATTCAGTCTGTCGAAGCCCATTAAATCATACCATCCGCGATGGATGACTTGCAGTCAGAAGAAGCCAGAGCGGCAGCTCACTCTCCTTCA
>DASQFV010000033.1:0-1672 GCA_035632975.1 Nitrospiraceae bacterium | reverse complement strand
ACTCTTAGACTTTCGACGTGATGACTTTCAGACTTTCCAGCTGATCGAGGACCATGGGACTATTTCGCGAATATGATCTGCGTGGCGTCGTGGGCCAGGAACTCACCTATTCGATAGCGGAGCAGGTGGGTCGAGCCTACTGCACCTATGTGAAAGATCGCGGGGTGAAGACGATCTCGGTCGGGCGAGATGGCCGACTGAGTTCACCGGGGCTTCACACAGCTCTCGTGCGGGGCCTTCTCGCCGGTGGATTGAACGTGGTGGATATCGGTATTTGCCCCTCGCCACTTGTGTATTTCTCTCTGTTTCAACTACCGGTTGACGGCGGCATCATGATCACCGGGAGCCACAATGCAGCAGAATACAACGGATTTAAGATCTGCGTCGGGAAAGACGCGATTCATGGCGAGGAGATCCAGGCGCTTCGAGTGGTGATGGAGGCCGGCTCTTTTGTATCTGGAGCCGGACAGTTATCGGAGCATTCCATCATCCCTGACTATCTAGCCTATATCAAGAAGAGCTTCACCCACGTCAATGCCACGCGCCTGCATGTCGTCATCGATTGTGGAAATGGGGTGGCGGCCTTGGTGGCCAAACAGGCCTTGGAGCTCCTGGGCTGTCACGTCACAGGGCTTTACTGTGATCTCGACGGGAGATTTCCGAACCATCATCCGGATCCCACGGTCTTAGAGAATCTCGACGATCTGATTCAGGCCGTCAAACAGCACAAAGCCGATGTCGGGATCGGCTACGATGGAGATGCCGATCGCATTGGGGCCATCGATGAACAGGGGAATGTGTTATGGGGCGATCGCCTGCTGGTGGTCTACGCGCGCGATATTCTGGCGGAAAAGCCGGGGAGTACCATCATCTCAGAGGTCAAGTCGTCGCAGAGTCTCTATGACGACATTGCGAAGCAGGGGGGGCGACCGATCATGTGGAAAACCGGTCACTCCTTGATTAAGGCGAAGATGAAGAGCGAGCACGCCGTTTTGGCCGGCGAAATGTCCGGACACATGTTCTTTGCCGATCGGTACTTCGGGTATGACGACGCGATTTATGCCTCGTGCCGGCTGGTGGAGATTCTGGCCAAGAGCACTCGTTCACTCTCCGCACTGGTGGCGGATCTTCCGAAGACGTCCGTCACCCCTGAGATTCGGGTAGACGTGTCGGACGCCATCAAATTCAAGTTGGTCAGGCATGTGCAAGAACGGTTGGCAGACTGTGCGAATACCCGCGAGGAGCTTGGTCCAGCCAAGCTGGTGGTGCGCGATGTCGTCACCATCGATGGGGTGCGTGCCATCTTCGACGATGGGTGGGGCCTGATCCGAGCCTCAAATACCCAGCCGGCCCTCGTGTTGCGGTTTGAAGCCACCTCGCCGGAGCGATTGGCCACGATCCGAACAGTCCTCGAAGGCGAGCTGATAGCGGCCAAACGCGCCCTTGGCTGCTGACAGGATGCCGAAAAAGCCCGCCAGCTTCGTTCTCGGCTCACCGAAATCCTCAACGTACTCCCTGAGGATCCGCCTCTGCACTTCACTCGCTGCGGCCTTGCATGGGATAAGGCGCGTCTCGGCGCGCCAGGGTTGGGCGGGTGAGAAGTCTGGTCTTTTTGAGCATCCTGAGAGATGCGTTCTCTTCTTGTGCCATACCCCCCTGCCGAGTCTACCTG
>DASQFV010000032.1:0-3576 GCA_035632975.1 Nitrospiraceae bacterium | reverse complement strand
TCCGCTATGCTCATCTTTCGCCCAAACACCTCACGTCGGCCGTGAGGGTCTTAGACCCCGTTTCGAGTTCGTCACATGACAATTACATGACAATTCAGCCCAAACAGACGCCCGAGGGCGTGGTAGTCGGTGGGCAACATGATGGCGTAGAAACGCAGGAACGCCTTGATAGGAGCGGGGAAAGTAAGGTGGTGCCGAAGGCGGGATTTGAACCCGCACACCCTTGCGGGCGCTAGACCCTGAAGCTAACACAATGAGAAGCAGAGTTCGACAATGAGAAGCAGAGTTCGACAATGACAAATCGAGGATGGATGGCGTCCCTCCCCCATTGTCTCTCAGGGATGGGGGCTGATTGATCTTCCACTGCGCGCGTCCAACGAGGGGAGTCCGCGACCGCGCGTTGCGCGAGCACGGAAGATCACCAGGCTCCATCCCCTCCTCTGTTCCGGGAGCAAAGAACCGACATAGCTGTCAGTCCTTCCGCTGCCTCCTTCCCTGTTCCTCTCCCCATTCAGAGTAAAATAGGGAGTGGTGAGGTCGTCGTTCACTGCGCGTGTCGAACGAGCACTGTTTCATCGTGGGCGTTCCACGAGCAAGAAGGACGCCTCACCGCTCCCTATCTCCCTATCCCTGCTTCGTTCCCCCTATTTTAGTTTCGGTCCCCTTCCACAGCCGGACGATATTGTCCTTGTGCTTGATCCAGATAAGCCCGCTGACAACCAGGGCAAAGATGAGGAATTCCTGCCGCTGTTCGTTCACGATCGCCACGACTGGGAAGCACCCGAAGGCCGCCAGCGCCCCACCGGATGAATAGCGCCAGATCGCTACGGTCCCCAACCAGATCAACAACAAGAGAAGTCCGATAGAGGGTGACAGACCCAGTACCGCTCCCACGGCCGTCGCCACGCCCTTCCCCCCTTTGAAACCCAAAAACGGCGAGAAGAGGTGCCCGAGGATCGGTGAAAGCGCAACGATCATGATGAAGGATTCAACGGTGAGCCACTGCATCGCAACCCAGCCCATCACCCACCCCTTGCCCATGTCGCCAAGAAGGGTGAGGACGCCCGCTTTCGTGCCGGACACACGCAGCACGTTGGTGAACCCGACGTTCTTGCTCCCGACCGTACGAGGATCAGGGAGTCCCATCGCCTTCGTCACCACGATGCCGAAGGGAATGGCCCCCAGCAGATAACCGAGCATTGCCATCAATACCCAGAGGAGTTCTTCGTTCATGGGTAAGGGGATTAGTTATGGGAGGTGCGAACGCCGAGAGAACTCGTAAGACTCCGCAGGGTGCTCAAAAATTCCAGACTTCTTACCCGCCCAACCCCGGCGTGCGTTGAGCGCGGCCCTTCCAATTCTCTTCACCTTTCATTAGGGGAGTGGCCAAGGCTGCCCTTTACTGCGCGCATTGAACGAGCACTGTTCCATCGTGCGCGTTCTGCGAGCAAGAAGGGCACCTGGCCGCTCCCTCCCCTGCTGGCGGGATTTTTCAGCATCCTGCTACAGTCCCTTCGCCACGACTTGCTTCCAGAAACTCCACACATACTGACCGCCTGAGACATAGCCGAGCACCAGCGACAGATAGAGCGTGACGATACCGGCGAGATGCAGATTGCCGAGATCCGACACGAACGTGTCCTCGAGGATCAACAGCACGATCGCCACTACTTGTAGCGCCATCTTGTACTTACCCGTCGTCTCAGCCGCGATCACCATGCCTTCGCCTGCGGCAATGGCACGAACGCCCGTGACCGCGACCTCGCGCGCGATGATGAAGATCGCAACCAGTGCACTCACGCGATCGACATTGACAAGAAGAATCAAGGCGGAGAGAACCAACAACTTATCGGCGATGGGATCGAGCAGCTGCCCGAGTGTGGTCACTTGGCCGTTACGGCGAGCCAGATAGCCATCCAACAAGTCGGTGACCGCTGCGATGGCGAAGACAAGGGCCGCGCTGAGGGATCGGTTCGGGGTCGGCGTGGCAAACAGCACCACGAAAACAGGAATCAAGAGGATGCGTGTGAACGTAATGAAATTCGGCAGATTGAGCGATTCCTGCCCGACCGATTTCCAGGCTGCCAGTACGCGATTCATCGGTAACCCATTCCGTTATCCGGTTTCTGAAAAACTACTATGGCACAAAGAAGCACAATCCTCACAGGATGATCAAAATGTTCGTCCGGCAAGGCCGCAGGCGAGTCGAAACCGGAGGCGTACCCTCTGGGGTACGTTGAGGATTTCGATGAGCCGAGAACGAAGCTGGCGGACTTTTTCAGCGTCCTGCTAAACAATGCCATGTTTGAGCAAATCATGCAAATGCACGACCCCGACAATTCGCTTGGCGTTGTCCGCGACGACGAGCGTGGTAATGGAATAGCGCTCCATCATTTCGACCGCCTTGGCTGCCAGCTCATCCGGTCCGATCAACTTGGGCCGGCGCGAGGTCAAGGACCCAGCGGTGATCTTGGAGAAATCCCCGCCCTGTTGGACAAAGCGCCGCAGGTCGCCATCGGTAATCACCCCCAGGAGTGCGCCGGCTCGATCCACCACCGTGGTCATGCCGAGTTTTTTGGCCGACATTTCGAGAATGGCCACCGAGGCTAAGACCGTCTCCATTACTTGCGGGACCTCCGGCCCCCTGTGCATGAGGTCCTGCACTTTCACCAGCAAACGACGTCCGAGCGTCCCACCTGGATGGAATTGCGCAAAATCCTGCTCCTTGAACCCACGTTTCTCGAGCAACGCGACGGCCAAGGCGTCGCCCATTGCAAGCGTCGCGGTCGTGCTCGCCGTCGGCGCAAGTCCCATGGGGCAGGCCTCTTCTGCCACGGACACATCCAACGCGACGGCGCTATTCTTGGCCAGCGTCGAACCCTTTCGGCCGGTGATCGCCACAACAGCAATCCCCATACGTTCCATGAAGGGCAAGAGCTGCAAAATTTCCTGCGTCTCTCCGCTATTCGAAATCGCAATGAAGACATCGCGGCGCGCCAACATGCCGAGGTCTCCGTGGAGCCCTTCGGCTGGATGGAGAAAGAACGACGGCGTCCCAGTACTCGCCATCGTGGCAGCGATCTTCTGCCCGATCAACCCGGATTTGCCCATGCCCGATACGACGACTTTGCCCTTGCAGTCATAGAGCAGGTCCACGGCATCAGAGAAACCACCATCGAGACGCTGAATGAGGGCCTGGACGGCATGCGCTTCAATGGCCAACACACGCCGGCCTACGTCGAGGCTGGTTCCGCCCTTCGGCTTGGTTACTTTCGAGGTTGTGACGCGTCGCATATCCGCATAACCCGTTCTAGCAAAGATTTGAGCTGATGAAGAGGTACCATGTTCGGCCCGTCGGACAAGGCCTCGTCGGGATTGGGATGAACTTCCATGAAGAAGCCATCGACTCCGACGCCGGCTGCTGCGCAGGCCAACGGCTCGACGAATTCACGCTGGCCGCTGGATTTGGTTCCTCCGCCGCCCGGTAATTGCACGCTATGGGTGGCGTCGAAAACCACCGGATAGCCGAAGCTCCGAAGGACAGGGAAGGACCGCATATCGACGACGAGATTGTTG
>DASQFV010000031.1:0-5271 GCA_035632975.1 Nitrospiraceae bacterium | reverse complement strand
TTGTTCGCAAATGCCAGCGACTGCGCGAAGTCCTTGAAGGTGTAGAACCGCACCAAATGCCCTCGCCCGTTGAGTTTCCAGCCTTGGCCGAGTTCCTTCAACAACTCCCTCGCGCGAAGAGCCTTCAACGGGGGCACACTGCCTCCATCGCTACATTTCTTGTCCGCCAGTTCCATCGGAATCTCCCCGAATACCCCCACGGGTTGATATTTTACATCGAGGGAATCACCTCAGGGTCAGGTGAATCTGCTGGTCAGGAGACCCGGGCGGTGCGATTCGTCAACAGATGAATCGCCAGCAACACGATCCCGATCAAGAACAGGATCCAGGAAATCTGAACCGCCACCGCGGCCACCCCGGCCATATTCAGGGCTCCGGCAATGACTCCAACAACCAAGAACATCAGTGCGTAGTACAGCATATCGTTCTCCTTTCAATAAGACGATTCGCGAGGATCACGGAATCGTCGATGGACCCACAGTTCACACACCTCATTGTCCGGAGAAGCCTCTCACGGATATTCTCGATGAGACCTCCCCAGCCTTCGATCACCAGAAACCCACCGCATCGTACACATGCCATAAGTCCTCCTGTTCCGCCCTCGTCGAGGGCCCTGGAGGCTATTCACGTGTCAGACGACGATCGGACGCCTCCTCTAGGCCACACAACCATACTCATACTGGACCTTTGGCTGGATGGAAGCTGATCAAAATGGCTCAGTTTTGAAACATTAATGTGGCAGGCAACTTGGCTCTGCCACTGCGATAAAATCACCGGGAACCACCAAATACCCTACATGCCATTCCCACTATTCTGCCTATCATTCTCATAGCGGATTCCATAGAATGACCCATAGCCCTCAGGTCATCAAACATCCAGGAGAAGGTTATGGAGAAGAAACCCAAGCAACAAACCGGTTTTAGTGAGAAAGAGATTGGAGAAGCCATCAAGGAGGGGGCGATCACCAAGCAATATCTGGCCGATCCGCACACCATCGTGAGCTCGTTAAACCGCTTACGCTCGACCGAGATCACCAGCTACCTGCAATACAAACAACATGCGTACATGGCGGTCTCGCTCTTATCCCCTGGCCTGAAGACTGAATTTGAGGCACATGCCGTGGAGGAACTCGGACACGCCGATACACTGGCAAATCGCATTCAGCAGTTAGGCGGAGTCCCCGTCTACGACCTTCAAGAACTCGCGGGGAAAGCCGCATCCATCGGCGTTCACCCTGAGCAAGGAACGACGCTCGTCGAAATGGTGGGCGAAAATCTAATGCTCGAACGCCGACAAGTGGAGGCGTACAGCGCGCTCATTCGAGAGATCGGGGACAAGGATTTGGTCACACGACAGCTGTTACTCGACATCCTGCAAACAACGGAGAAGCATGCGAGCGAACTAGCCGACTTCTTGAAACGCTCAAGCGATACCCGGAGATAGGAAGATTAGGCTGAAAACATACACACTTTCGAAGGGGTCAAGCGCGTGCAACGAGTCGCCGTGACTCCTTCGAAAGAGCTACCCGATAGTGATGTCAGGGGTGCTGGTATCGGCTTGACCCCCTCTGAGTTTTTCACGAGCCGTCATGGCCAGTTTTTCATAGTGCGTGCGGAACTGCTCGATCTCTTCTAACGACATATCCTCCAGTGTCAACATGACATTGTGCGCGCCACTCGTGGAGCGGATCAACTCATCGAGTTTCAATTGCAGGGCTGCCCGCGTGCGGCTCTGGGTGTTTTGAATCAAGAACACCATCAGAAAGGTCACAATGGAGGTCACGGAGACAAAGGTAAACTGCCAGATATCACCAAAGTGGAAGAGCGGGCCGGTCATCGCCCAGACCGCGATGAAGCACAAGGCGGCGACAAACGCAAAGGGATGGCCCGTGAGGTATTCAGTCTGCTTCGCCATACGATCAAAACGATCAAGGAACGTGAGTGACCTCGCGGCGGTTTGGCCATGTTCCGAAATAATCATTTTTCACTCCTTTCAACAGATTTCAAAATGCTGATCCGGGAAGATGGCTTGTCAACGCAATTCCCATCGGGAACGATACTGGCTTTCCCGCTCTGATCTACCGTGCTTCGCTTAATTGAACTGAAGGGCGTAACCATCGAGTCGAGCCACCATGCAGTGTAACCGAGTGCATTGCACCCACGCTTCAATGTGCCAACGATTTATATGAGATGCGTCTGCGAAATGCCATATTGGATCAACCAATCTCGGAGAGAAGCTTAACGTGGAGAAATTCAACGAGGCGAAGGCACCCACGCAATGCCGCGGGCTGAAGAGTCGCGCAAACGAAGACTCCCGAACCCTTCTCTTCTACACTTTTCCCGGTGGACGGTGACGGCTCAGGTGGTTACGGAAAGATGATCGCTTGCTCGGAGTAGCCGATCGCTTTGAGAGTCGCTTCCAGCGCGTCAGCCATCGGCGGGGGGCCGCAGAGAAAGATCACGGTGTCGGGACCGGGCGCCGGCAGATGCCCGCGCAGAATGGCCTCGGTGATGCGGCCCGTGCCTTGCGACCAGCCTGTAGGCGGCTGCTCCAACACATGACAGCAATGGAAGCTCGCGTGCTCGCGCGCATCCTCGTCCCACTCGTCTTGGAAAATGATATCGGCCTCGGCTTTGTTGGCAAAGACCAGAAACAACTCGACGGGGAGGCTCTTGGCGAGAATCCAGCGAATGATGGAAATCATCGGGGTGATGCCCGTGCCGCCGGCCACAAACCCCACCTTCTTCGCCATGCCGTCCACCCAATGGCCACCAGAATTCGGCCCGCTCATCAGCACGGTGTCTCCGATCTCCCGGTCATGGAGATACTTCGAAATCGAGCCGGTTTCGTACCGCTTGACCGTCAAGTCGAAATACCCCGTGGTGCCGGGCACCGACGACGGCGTGTAGGGCCGTTTCACCGGTTTTCCGTCGATCGTCGCGTGGAGGTACAGATTATCGCCGGGCAGCATGTCCAACGTGGCGTCGTCAGGCAGGGCAAAGCAAAACGTCTTCGTGTCGTGGGTATCGCGATGAATGGCCGTGAGCTCGTAAGGCACGGGCGTCTTCGACTTGATGCGCGTGACGGGTCCCGACATCGTGGCTCCATCATACAAGCCTGAGGGAACGCTCGCAACTGAGGAAGCGGACGCAGTGGACGGCTGGCGAAACTGAGACTAGCGAACCTGAGGCGTCATACAAATCTAGAATGTCCCCGTTGTTTCATCACAGCCCCATCGTATGTAGGGGTAGCTTCTCTTCATCAAAATGCCGCAAACTGAGCTACTCATGCGACATGATTGATTGGAATAAGACGGACACGAAGGCCATGCTAAGACAACTTATCACTTTGCTTGGAATTGCTATCGCGTTGAGTGCGAGTGGTTGTGGCGAGCAGACTCCGGTGCAAACCTCGGCAAATACTGCTGAGGGGCTCTGGTTCGGGACGACCAATACCAACCAGATTCTCACGGCTGCCGTCCTTGACGACGGCGCCTACTATTTTTTCTATTCCGTCGCGGCCAATCCCAATCAGATCGCCGGTGTCATACTCGGCACCGGCACCTCGAACAACGGGAGCTTCACCTCATCAAACACAAAAGACTTCGGTATTGCCGCCACGGTGCTGGATGCGACCATCTCTACCAACTATGCTGCGCGCCAGTTCCTAAATGGTTCGATCACGTACTCGGGAGCGAGCCCGGTGACGTTCACCAGTTTTTACAACACCGCGTATGATACGACCCCGCCCGTTGCCAGTCTTGCCGGCGTCTACACCGGCCCAGCAGGAAGCTCCGTGGGCGTGCAGACAGCGACTGTGACGGTCGCAGCTGATGGGACGTTTACGGGGAACGAGCAAAACGGGTGCACGTTTACAGGTAAAGTGACGGTAAGAACTCGCGGAAACATCTTCGATCAGAGCATGACATTCGGCGGGGCGCCGTGCTTTTTCGCCGACAGTACCTTTCAGGGGATAGTGTACTTCGATAGTCCAACCCGTCGACTGTATACAGCCGCCCCGAACAGTCTTCGCACAGATGCGGCGATCTTTTTTGGCACGAAGATTCTTTGACCGGACATACGCCCCTTTCAATGGTTTCTGGGTCTTTTCAGCTCATGCTTTGGCAAGGCGCGGTAGGGAGCTGATAACGAAGGCGACCATCACCCCTCAGACTATCTGATCGGAAGCTGGAAGAGAGAGCCCGCCGCGCACGGACGAGGGTCTTCAATGGAACACTTCTGTAAACAGCTCCAGCATCGCCGCCCAAGACTTTTTGTCGGCCTCCGCATTGTACTCGAGGGCATCCATCCCCGCCTTGCCGGCATCCGGATTGGTGAATCCGTGTTTGACGCCCGGATAGGTGATCACGCGGAACTTCACCCCCGCCGCCTTCATCTCCTGAGTAAAGGCCTCCACTTGCTCTTTCGGAACAAACGGATCGGCTGCGCCTGTGAGCACGAGAACTCGAGCCCGGACCCTGCCCGGTTCCGCAGGACTCTTCGTCGCGAGCGCGCCGTGGAAGCTGACCACCGCATCCAAATCGGCCCCGGAACGCGCCTCGCCAAGGACCACAGCCCCGCCGAAGCAGTATCCGATGGCGGCGATATGGTCCGCCGAGACGTGGGGATCCTGCTTGAGCAGCTCTAGCGCCGCGTGAAATCTCGCCGGGATTACCGCCGGATCCTTTTTGACCTCGGCCATGAAACCCTGAGCATCCTTTGGATGCGTGGTCACCTTGCCCTTCCCATACATATCCAGCGCAAAGCCGACGTAGCCGGCCTCCGCGAGTCGCTTGGCCTGATACCGCGCGTGCTCGTTGTGGCCCCACCACTCGTGGACGACCAGCACGCCGGGACGTAGACCCTTCGAAGCGTCATCCCAGGCAATGAGTCCCTGTAGAACCGCCCCGCCCTCTTTGTATTCGATTTCTCTAGTTTGAACTTCAGCCGCAGCCGCCGACGCAACCAAGAGCACCGCTGCCGCCACCGCCACGATGTGTGCCCTATTCATAGATCCCTCTCACAGCTTAAAGCGCGCATAGGGACCCCTCAAGGGATTCGCCGCTCGCAGCGCGCGCGGACGAGGAACTGGTGAACAATGGTTCCTGACACCTTTTTCTTCTCTCGATGACTTGAGGATGAGAAAGAGCCCTCTAAGTCGCACATAATCGTTCCGCTTACGGGCACCCTGATGGCCACAGGGCGGCTGGTAGGAACTCTCCAAACGACATCTAGGTAACTTCAATCTTCAACTTTGTTATGCAGGGCATCT
>DASQFV010000030.1:0-10011 GCA_035632975.1 Nitrospiraceae bacterium | reverse complement strand
ACTTGGCGATACAAGCAGCCCAGGCAAAAAAGTTGAGTGCCGACGTCCAAAAAACCGCAGCGGCTCACGCGGCGCAGAATATCTACGTCGAGGAGAAAGGGACCCAGACTGAAGACATCCCCCGCCCCTTGAGCAGCGTCGCCAAGATTGCGGAGGACGCCCTCAGCCGCAATGGGTACCACATCAAAGTGAGTATCAAGACCGATCAGAAAGCGGTCTACGTGACGGAGCGGAAAATCTCCCCCCCTGCCTCGCTCGAAGTCGCCGGCTCACGGAATCAATACGTGCTGTCGCTTCACGCACTCCCCTCGAATGTCACCCGGCTCAGCGTCAAGGCCGACTTCGAAAAACTGGCCCAGGGTGGACGCATCCTCAGCGTGAGCGCGGAGGAGGTCGCGGAAATTGAACGGAGCCTCATCCGGGAAATCGACAAGACCCTGGCCTCCCCCAGCAAAACCTAACAGGATGCGGAAAAAGGATAGGGAGCGGCCCGGTGCCCCTTCTTTCTCGCAGAACAGAGGAGGGGATGGAGCCTGATGATCTTCTGTGCTCGCGCAACGCGCGGCCTGAGAAGGATGGGAGGGAGCGGCCAGGTGCCCTTCCTGCGCGCAGAACGCGCACGGTGAAACTGTGCTCGTTCGATGCGCACAGTCAAGGGCAGCCTTGGCCACTCCCTCCAAGAGAGGCGTAGGGAATCGGAAGGCCCTCGCTCGGGATAATGCGCGTCTTGGCGCGCTGAGGGCTGGGTGGGTGGAATATTGCGCGCAGTTGGGATCATCCCAGCCACCCCTTAGTAAAGGTAGTCATGGGTGAGAAGTCTGGCCATTTTGAGCATCCTGCGAGCACCGCGCAGCAAAGCTCCCTTTCCTTGGTGGGGCGAGAGCCTCGTGCTAGCATTTCTTTCCTATGGCTCTGTCAATCAGCGTACACGATCTCCGCACCCTCATTCGCTCCTCCCACCCGCTGATCGTCATCGAGACGGTGGAAGAGGAGCGGGTACTGGCGTTGCTGCAATCAGTTGCCGCCCAGGAACGAATGCCGCTGTTCGAATGGTCCGTCACCAGAGGACTCACCCGGCATGACGACGGACCGACACTCAGTAGAATGACAGCCACACCTCTGGCTGTCCTCCAACATCTGCAAGGCCTGACAGTGGAGGCGGTCTTCTGGCTCAAGGACCTCGTGCCGCACCTACAAGATCCAGCAGTGGCCCGCCAACTCCGAGAAGTCGCGGCAACCTACGATCGCTCGCGTTCCACCTGCGTGCTCACCGGCCAACCCATTATCCTGCCGTTCGATATCGAAAAGCTCGTCGTCCGGCTATATTTACAGTTGCCGGATCGAGACGAACTGCAGTCCATGCTCCAGAGCGTCCTGCAGTCGCTCGGTCCCAGAACCTCGCCTCGTCGGCCCCGATCGACTACCGTCGTGCAAAGTATCCTTGGCTCAATCAGCGATTCCAAGACGGCAGGCCAGGGCTCTTCGGCCAACGAGCGTGAGGCTATCCTCCGCGCCTTGCAGGGGCTGACGCTCCATCAGGCCCGGCAGGTCATCACGCAATGCGTCGTCGAAGACGGCACACTCTCCGCCGATGACGTGCAGAAAATTCTGAAGCGCAAGGTGCAGGCCATCAAGGATGGGGGTCTGCTTGAGTACTATCCGCTTGAAGACAACCGGTTCGAGTTGGGCGGATTCGTCAATCTGAAATCCTGGCTGGAACGTGCGAAAGTCGGGTTTACCTCAGAAGCCAAGGCGCTCAATCTCACGCCCCCACGCGGCATCATGCTCGTGGGCGTGCCGGGCTGCGGTAAATCGCTGGCTGCTAAGGCCATTGCGCGGGAATGGCAGCTTCCCCTCCTCAAGCTCGACGCAGGCCGGTTGTTCGATAAATTCGTCGGTGAGTCGGAGAAGAACTTCCGCAAGGCGATCGAGATGGCTGAGTCGCTTTCGCCCATCGTCCTCTGGATTGATGAAATCGAGAAGGCGATGGCCGCGGGGGGAGGAAGCGGCGAGGCCGATGCAGGCTTGAGCCGCCGGTTGTTCGGCGCATTTCTCACGTGGCTTCAGGAGAAAAAACAAGAGGTCTTCGTCGTGGCCACCGCCAACAATCTTTCGCTGCTTCCCCCCGAACTCCTTCGCAAAGGCCGATTCGATGAAATCTTTTTTGTGGACCTGCCGGACGACAGCGAGCGGGAATCCATCTGGAAGATTCACCTGGGTCTTCGGAAGCAGGACGTGAAAAAGATCGATCTGCTCAAGATCGTCAGCGCCAGCGACGGCTTCAGCGGCTCGGAAATCGAACAGGCGGTAGTGGCAGCCCTCTATCGCGCACTCCACCAAAAAACACCGCTGACGACCGACCTGTTGATTGAAGAATTGACCAACACCGTGCCGCTCTCCGTCACCAGGCGTGAAGACATCGATCAGCTCCGGGAGACGGCCCAAGGCCGGTTTGTCAACGTTCGGTGAGGCCGATGCGATTCCTCTTCATCATGGCCACTCTCGCAATCGTGACTCTCGTGGGCTGTACCACGCCACCGGCCGAGCGCCCTCGCACATCGGCATGGGCCGAACGCCCTCGCCCATCGGCACCGGTCGAACGCCCTCGCCCATCGGCACGGGCCGAACGCCCTCGCCCATCGGCACCGGAAGCGCGCCCCTGTTGTCGATCCGTCGAGCACGCGCCGAGCCGGACCGCGATCGTGCAGACAGCGGCCAAACTCGTGGGCTCCACAACGATTGAGAGCAACGGCCGACGCATCGCGTATGACTGCGCCGGGGTGACCCGCGCGGTTTTTCTCAAACACGGGATCGATCTCTATGGCGGTGAACCCAGCGACCCTCGCGGCAACGGCGTTCGCCTCATCCATGCGCACATACGGCAACAAGGCACATTCCACCAGGGACCGGTTGTCCGCCCCGGCGATCTCGTCTTCTTCAACGATACATGGGACTACAATGGGGATGGCAAGGTGAACGACCCACTGACGCACATCGGGATAGTCGAGCTGCAGGAATCTGATGGCACCGTGGTCTTCATCAGTCGCGTGGCCCGCGCCGTCGAACGCTACCGTATGAATCTCGCCCTGCCCCACGTCCACAAAACCGCCGATGGCCGAATCCTCAACGACTATCTTCGCCGTATGGATGTCATCGACCCAGCCAATACCAGCTACCTCACGGGGGAGCTGTTTGCGCGGTTCGCCACTCGGGTGGGACACTAGCAAGATGCTGAAAAAGCTTGCTGGTCTGGCTGGTTTTTTGGTTGAACGAAACTCACCAGATGAACCAAATCAACCCGAAAAATAAAACAAACTAGATAGACCAGACAGACCGGGCTTGTGGCCCTGCTACACTTACCGTATGGCTTCGCTGTCACCATCCAATCCGACTGCCCACGCTGACCATCTGCGCCTCACCATGCTGGAGGTGTACCAGAAACTCTTGTCTCTCTATAGCGCGTTGATTATGGCGGAGCAACTCACCTACGAACGCATCCAGGGCCGCGTCGGCTCGACGGACGAGCTCATCCAGTTGGTGCTCAACGATTCCTGGTTTACATGGCTCTGCCCCGTGTTGGATCTGCTGCTCCGGATCGATCAACTCCTGGACGACGACGCGTTTGACATCACCCATGAAAATGTCGAACACCTTGTGGCCGAGGTGCGCACCTTGACCCGCCCGTCGATCGAGGGCGACGGATTCGAGCGCGCCTACTACGAGGCTCTCAATCGAGCCCCTGAAGTGGTGCTCGCCCACTTCCAGGTCACGCGCGTGCTAATGGCAGAAGCTGCATAACTCCATCCAGCGCAAGCCACTCTGCCTCTTGCCTGGTCCATCTGGTTGATCTGGTTTGTTTTGTTGATCAGGTTGATTTGGTTCATCTGGTGAGTTTCGTTCAACCAAAAAACCAGACAAACCAGACAAACCAAACAACTGTTTTCTTATGCCGGCGGCCTCTCTATACAGCCTGCTGCGGTACATGGCTGAATATGCCGATACTCCAACTATGACGGGTATCAACCTCCCGATCGAGTTCCAGGGGACACCATTTTTTCAATAACCTGCTAGAGTTATTTTATGGCACCTGTATCGCAGAAGACCTCGACCAGGAAATCCAGCCTACTCCGCAAAAGGATCCTAGACGTGCGGAGCAGCCTCTTGAGTCTCCATAAGGCTCTGATCCTGGCAGAGCAAGTGACCTACGAACGCATCAATGGCCGTGTCGCGTCAACCAGCCAACTGCTGCAATTGGTGTTGAACGATCCTTGGTTTACCTGGCTTCACCCCTTATCTCAGCTGGTGGTTCGTATCGATGAACTCTTAGACGACGAGTCCGAGCTCTCACTTGTTGAGGTGGAGCACTTTCTTATAGAAGCCCGAGCCCTCATCCGTCCTTCGGAGGAAGGCGACGGTTTCGAACGGAGCTACTACGAAGCCCTTCAGCGGGACCCCGACGTCATCTTCGCCCATGTCGAAGTGAAGAAACTCTTGAGCAAGATCGCCGCGTAGCCCTCTCACGCTCAACTTGTGTTTCGTTCCGCACACCCCATCATCCAGAAATCAAGTTTTCCTTGCCTCTTCCAATACGTACAAGTAGGCTCATCTACGGAGAATATGCCGATGCAACCGCGTTGCCGCATGAGAGTCCCAGTCTTCTATTCTGCGAGTATCCAAAGCGATACCGCGGCCGGAGAAGGAGTCTTGCTCGACCTCTCGCCCGGCGGCTGCAGAATGCGCAGCAATGTTGCGTTGAATGCGGGAACCTATCTCGCACTACGGATTGCTGTCGCGCAGGACCCAACCTCCGTAGCCGTAGAAGTCTCGGTGGTTCGCTGGTGCAAAGACGGGAACTTTGGAGTGGAGTTTCTGCGATACAGTCAGGGAGACCGAGAACGAGTCACAGATCTAGTCCAGACTCTGCCAGAGAACGAACTACCCGCCCCTCAGGCTCATGCGACCGCGACACTGAGCGCCGTCGTCTCTTAGCGGATGCTGAAAAAGTCCGTCAGCATCGTTCTCGCATCGTTCAGATCCTCAACGTACCCCAGAGGGTACGCTTCCGGTCTTCACTCGCTGCGGCCTTGCTGAACGGCCTTTTTGAGCATCCTGTACGATTGTCCCCTGTAGTTCCCGTTCTGCCTGGAGCGCTTACGATTCACAAAAGTTCGAACAGGCCCTAGACTGGCTATAATCGCCCTTCATCGAGCTCGATCACATCGGCCCAAGTAGAGACGGGAGGGAGAGAACTGACCGCTACCGTGCGCTTCGTCGCCACTTCCTGCAAGCGTCCTTGAAATCGTTGCCGAGCCGCCTCATCTTTTGGGCCAGAAGAAAGAAGCCCCTGGCTCCATTGTGCGATCTCTTGATCCGACGGTTTTCGACTGTTGGCCATCACCCACCCAAGCAATTCCTCATCCGTCCCGCCAGCCAACACCCGCTGCTCTAATGCCTTCGGTTCGATCTGCAGAAAATCGACGAGATATTTGTCGAACCCCACTGTGATGTAGTTGTAGTCCTTTATCTGGCCCGCATGCCGCAGACGAATCTTATCAATTAACCGCCCCAAGTGAGCAATGCCACCGAGGAGAGCTTTGGGGCTGCGGGGGTAAGTTTGTTGGGTCATTGAAATCTTCTCCAACATTGTGATCGCGCAGACGATACAGGCGCAAGCCAGAGAAGTCTAGGAGAGTGGCGCGGCGAAATGGGCGCCCCACCGAGCGGAGCGGAGTCCCTACACCGGGCGTGGTGCGAGCACGGTGGGGCTGTTCGCCGTGACAGGACCCGCGGAACTCGGCGCGGGCAGGTTTTACTTTGTTGATTGTTCCGCCGACTTGCCGGCTCGGAGAGACTGATCGATTCCGGCAGCCATCTTCCGCGCTTCGGCGGTGGTCCAGACTATGAGCGAGGCGATGACCCCATCTCCTCCCATTCCTCTTTTTCGATCAGTCTTTTCGGTTTCAATGCACCGCTTGCGTAGGCCACGCCAAGGGCCTCTTCTAGCCAGGCCAAACGTTGGGCTGGGGTAGCAGCCAGCGTCGCTGAGAGCAGATTTTGGTCCGCAGCATTCCAGTTCTCTCGTGGCGCCACCTTTGAGGACACTGAGGGCTTGTCTGCCATATCATCGATCTCCTTTTTGTCGTCGGATGCTTTCCAGTTGCTCAATGTCCACTATATCTTGTGGCCTACCAGCTTGCCGTTTCAAGGCGATCAGGTCGTCGATCGACGCAATTCTGACCTTTGTCCCATTCAACATGACCTCCTGAGATCGAGCCAACAACTCCTCAAAAGGAACCTCCGGTTTCAGCAACAAGTCTACCACCCGCATCGGATTGGTTGGATCAACGAGTGAAAAGGCCCGCATGTGTTTCTCTCGAAGCCATCCTTCTCGCACTATAGAATTCGCAAACTCTTCAGGCAACACCGGTACTTGAGGGCGGAATCCCTTTGCCACCAAGGCTTGAATTATTTTCGTGGCTTCTTGAGGCGCGAGATCGACGGCCAAATCGATATCGGCAGTTAGCCTGGCATATCCATGCAACACTGTGGCAAGACCACCAACCACGACATAGCGGACTCTCGCCGTATTCAGTATTTGGAATATGGGTTCGAAGACCGACACGGCGCTATTCTAGCGAATACTCATAAAATTAGCAGCCAACCTTCCCTCGGAAAGGAAGGGAAAAATGACCGTAGCTGGGCGGGATCACGACGAGGAATAATTACGACAGAGCGTATTTAGCCGACTTTCCAGCGTAAAGATACTGATGTATCCCCGCCGCCATCTTGCGGCCTTCGGCAATGGCCCAGACGATGAGCGAGGCGCCGCGTTTGATGTCGCCGCCGACAAAGACGCCGTCTAGGTTGGTCATGAAGTGTTCGTCCGCAGCCACTGTGCCGCGTGCGTCGTATTTCACGCCGAGGCTGTCCAGGAGACCATTCTTGACCGGGCCGGTGAAACCCATCGCGAGTAAAACCAGATCCGCATCCATGTCAAAATCACTGTTGGGAATCGGCATGAACTTGCCGTTCTCGAACTTCACCTGATTGGCGTGGAGCTTCGTCACCTGGCCATTGTGGCCAGTGAACTTCGTGGTCGACACACTCCACTGCCGGTCGCAGCCTTCCTCGTGCGCGTGCGAGGTGCGGAGCTGCATGGGCCAGAGCGGCCAGGGCGTCGAACCAGCCCGAGTCGGTGGCGGCTCCGGGAGTAATTCAAACTGATGCGCTGCGACGCAGCCCTGCCGGTGCACAGTCCCGAGACAATCAGACCCCGTATCGCCGCCGCCGATGATGACGACGCGCTTGCCCTTTGCCGTAATTGCCTCGTCCGTGATCGTGTCGCCGGCGTTTCGTTTGTTCTGCTGCGTCAGATAGTCCATCGCGAGGTGCACGCCCTTGAATTCACGGCCTGGAATCGGCAGTTCACGTGCCTGCTCCGCGCCCATGGTGAGGCCAACGGCATCGAACTGCTGCCGCAACTGTTCCCCTGTGAGGTCCTTCCCGATGGAGACACTGGTCTTGAATTCCACTCCTTCGGCCTTCATCTGTTCCAGTCGACGGTCGATGACCCATTTTTCCATTTTGAAATCAGGAATGCCGTAGCGCAACAGGCCGCCGATGCGATCGGACTTCTCAAAGAGCGTGACACTGTGCCCCGCCCGGGCCAGTTGCTGCGCAGCGGCGAGACCGGCCGGTCCTGAGCCGACGATGGCCACCGTCTTGCCGGTCTTTCCCGTCGGCAGGATCGGTTGCACGAGTCCTTCGTTGAAGCCTCGATCGATGATGTTCCATTCGATGACTCGGATCGACACCGGGTCGCTGTTGATCCCGAGCACGCAGGCCGATTCGCAGGGTGCGGGACAAAGGCGGCCGGTGAATTCCGGGAAGTTATTGGTGGTGTGCAGCGCCTTGAGCGCACCGCGCCAGCGGCCACGGTGCACGAGGTCGTTCCAGTCCGGAATGAGATTCACAACCGGGCAGCCGTTCGTGCTTTGGCAAAATGGTACGCCGCAATCCATGCAACGCGCCCCTTGGGTCTGGAGTTTTTCTTCCGAGATCGGCTCGTAGAATTCCTTCCAGTCGAGCACGCGCAGCTCGACCGGCTTGCGCTTCGGGCCCTCGCGGGCATATTTCATGAAACCTTTAGGATCACTCATCTCTTTTCCAGTGCTGAGTGCTAAGTTCTGAGTGCTGGGTCCATTACGCCTCACCCCTTACTTGCTCGCGGCAGCTTTCTTCTTCCGTTCTTCCAACACGCGCTTATAGTCCACGGGCATCACCTTGACAAACTTCGGCAGCATGGTCTCCCAGGCATCCAGGACCTGCTTGGCTTTGCGGCTGCCGGTATACATGAAATGCGATGTAACCATCTGATGCAGCGTCTTCTTGTCTTCTTCCGTGACGACTTTCTCCAGTTCGACCATTCCAAGGTTACAGCGGGACTGGAATTTGTCCAGTTCGTTCAACACGAAGGCTACGCCCCCGGACATCCCCGCTGCGAAGTTGCGCCCGGTCCGGCCGAGCACGACGACGACGCCGCCCGTCATGTACTCGCAGCCATGGTCGCCGGTCCCTTCGACGACCGCTCTGACGCCGCTGTTGCGCACTGCAAACCTCTCGCCTGCCATCCCGTAGAAATAGGCTTCGCCTTGCGTCCCACCATAGAGCGAAGTGTTTCCGATGAGAATTGTCTCCTCCGGCATATAGATCGCCTGCTTCGGCGGGTATACAATGATCTTCCCTCCAGACAGTCCCTTGCCCAGATAGTCGTTTGACTCGCCTTCGAGGATCATCGTGATGCCGCGCGAGATGAATGCGCCGAAGGATTGGCCGGCCGAGCCGGTAAACTTGATCGTGATCGTGTCTGGCGGCAGTCCGTCAAGCCCATACTTCTTTGCAATGCGGCTGGACATCATCGTACCGACCGTGCGGTTCACATTCCGGATCGGCAGATCGAGCGTTACTTTTTCCCCTCGCTCGATCGCCGGCTTGCACAGCTCGATCAGTTTGTTATCGATCACACCCGCGAGACCGTGGTCCTGTTTTTGCACACAATAGCGGGCAATCTCCGGCCCCACATCTGGTGCGTGTAAGAGCGAGGTAAGATCCAGCCCCTTCGCCTTCCAGTGGTCGATGGCTTTCTGAGCTTTCAGTTTGTCCACGCGCCCGATCATCTCCTTCACCGAGCGGAATCCAAGTTTGGCCATGATCTGCCGCAACTCTTCGGCCACGAAGAAGAAGAAATTCACGACATGCTCCGGCTGGCCGTTGAACTTCTTCCGCAAAACGGGATCTTGCGTCGCCACCCCCACCGGACAGGTATTGAGATGGCATTTCCGCATCATGATGCAGCCTTCGACGATCAGCGGCGCGGTCGAGAAGCCGAATTCTTCGGCGCCCAGCAACGCGGCGACGGCGACGTCGCGGCCGGTCTTCAGCTGCCCGTCGGTTTCTACGCGAATCCGTCCGCGCAGATCGTTCAGCACCAACGTTTGATGCGTTTCGGCCAAACCCAGTTCCCACGGTACCCCGCCGTATTTGATCGAGGCCAGGGGCGAGGCGCCGGTGCCGCCTGAGTCGCCGCTGATTAAGACTTTGTCTGCATGCGCCTTCGCAACACCGGCCGCGACCGTGCCCACTCCCACTTCAGCTACCAGCTTGACTGAGACGTCCGCATCGGGGCTCGCGTTCTTCAGATCGAAAATGAGCTGGGCTAGATCCTCGATGGAATAGATATCGTGGTGCGGCGGCGGAGAAATCAACTGGACGCCCGGCGTGGCATATCGCAACTTCGCGATCACTTCATCCACTTTATGGCCGGGCAACTGTCCGCCCTCACCGGGCTTGGCGCCCTGCGCCATCTTGATCTGCAACTCCTTTGCGTTGACCAAGTAGTGCGACGTGACTCCGAACCGCGCCGAGGCCACCTGCTTAATGTAAGAATTCTTCGAGTCGCCGTTCGGCAACGGAACGAACCGCTCAGGATCTTCGCCGCCCTCGCCCGTGTTG
>DASQFV010000029.1:0-8518 GCA_035632975.1 Nitrospiraceae bacterium | reverse complement strand
TTCACCGTCACGATGGGCGCGCTGATGCTGGGTGGGCTGCTCGTGGCAGGCCGGGGTAGTGCAGACGCGCCAGCGGGTGCGCAGGGAGTACCGACCGATCTGCCGAGCGTTACCCAGAACCGGGACAAAGCCCTGCCGGCGACGCAGCGGTTTGTCATCCTGTCGGCCTTCAACAGCGAGGCGGTGTTGGATCAAGAAACCGGCCTGGTCTGGGAGAGGTCCCCGCAGACGACGAGCGCCAGGTGGAGCGTGGCCCGCCGTACTTGCATCGAGAAAAGTGTCGGAGGCCAGAAAGGCTGGCGGCTGCCGTCCCTCGAAGAGCTGGCCAGTCTGGTGGATACCTCTATAGCCCCTCCGGGCCTGGCTCTTCCGCCGGGCCATCCATTTTTGACGGTCCAGCCGACCGTCTATTGGTCGGCGACGAGGGTCGATGTAGACGCCAGGGGTTCGTGGGCCGTGCATTTCGGATTGGGCGGCGGATCGACCTTCATCAATTGGGCCCACAGCGTCCAATCCTGGTGTGTTCGTGGTGGCATGAATCCGGATCAGTAATTTTAGACGCCTTAACGAGGTTGCTACGTCCTGCTGCTTTCATCGGGAAAGTCGAGAGAGGCGGGAGCTTATTCAGTGACCTCGACGCGATCGACGAAGTAGGCGGTCTCTCCGAAGCAGCTCGTCGGCAGGTACCGGTGCTCCCTATAGTGAAACACCAGCCGTTTCCCCATCATCTGCGAGATTTGTGACGCGACCTTGTCATCCCAGACGGTGAACTCCCAGAGCACCGGCGCGAGCCCTGGCACGGTTGTCATCGCCAACTCGCCTTCGTGGGTCTTGCAGATCCACCCCTTCTTGGAAAATTTCTGAATGTAGCCGGCTCGACTCCCGTCGGAGTAGCTGTAGTTGAAGGCGACGAGCAGATAGGCCGCCCCCAGAAACAGAAGCAACGTCAGCATAAATTTCGGGCTCCACAGCCACTTCATGTGGGAATCTCCTCAGTTCACGGTTGAAGATCGGCGAATAACCAGGGGGCCTCAGTCTTCCGTCGCGCTTCGTATGAGGTAATGGCTGCCTCGTGTTGCAACGTCAATCCAATTGCGTCGAGACCCCGATACAAGCAGTCTTTCCGGAAGGGGTCGATCTCGAAGCGACAATGGGTATTGTCCGGAGTGGTCACTGTCTGGCTGCCGAGGTCCACCGTCAGCTGGTACCCAGGCGTCGCGAGGACGTCTTTCATTATCGCCAGGACCTCGTCGGCCTTCAACACCACTGGCAGCATGCCGTTTTGGAAGCAGTTGTTGTAGAAGATGTCGGCAAAGCTCGAGGCGATGACACAACGGAAGCCCTGGTCGAGGAGCGCCCAGGGGGCATGTTCACGCGATGATCCGCACCCGAAGTTATCGCGGGTCAGGAGAATCGTCGCGCCCTGAAAGCGGGGTTGATTCAAAAAAAACGCCGGGTCCTGCGAACCGTCCTTCTGCTTACGCCAATCGTAGAACAAGCCTTCGCGGAGCCCGGTCCGCTTGATCGTCTTCAGAAACTGCTTCGGGATAATTTGATCGGTATCGACATTGACGCGGTCCAGTGGCGCGACCAATCCGGTGAGTGCTGTGAAAGCTTGCATCATGATCCTCGTGAAACGTGAAACGATCCCCTCACGCCTAACCCCTTACGCCCTCACGCGTTTCACGCCCAGTTTCTGATATCCACAAAATGGCCTTCGACCGCGGCGGCTACTGCCATCGCCGGCGACACGAGATGGGTCCGGCCGCCAGCCCCCTGACGCCCTTCGAAATTTCGATTGCTGGTCGAGGCGCAGCGCTCTCCGGGCTGAAGCACGTCAGCATTCATCGCCAGGCACATACTGCAGCCGGCGTCCCGCCACTCGAATCCCGCCTCTTTGAAGAGGCGGGCGAGCCCTTCCTGTTCGGCCTGCTGTTTCACGAGACCTGAACCAGGCACGACCATCGCGTGAACGGTCTTCGCGACATGCTTGCCCTTCGCCAAGCTCGCGGCCAGGCGAAGATCCTCGATGCGTGAATTGGTGCAGGATCCGATGAACACCGTATCGATCTTGATATCAGTCATGGGCATGTTCGGGATGAGGCCCATGTATTCCAACGCCCGCACAGCAGCCTGGCGCTGGTTCTCGTCGGTGATCGTACGCGGGTCCGGCACTCGTTGATCGATTCCAGTCACCATGCCGGGACTCGTGCCCCAGCTGACTTGCGGCGCGATGTCCTCGGCCCGCATCGTGACGGTCATATCGTACGTCGCGTTCGCATCGGTCTTGAGGTACTGCCACGCTTGCACGGCCTGCTGGAACAGCGCTCCCTTCGGAGCCAGGGGGCGTCCCTTGATATAGTCGATGGTGTTCTCGTCCGGTGCGACCATCCCGGCGCGCGCGCCGCCCTCGATCGACATGTTGCAGATTGTCATGCGCCCTTCCATGCTGAGGGCGCGGATCGCCGAGCCCGTGTACTCGATGACATGGCCGGTTCCGCCGGCTGTTCCGATCTTTCCGATGATTGCTAGAATTACATCCTTCGCCGAACAACGATCCGAGAGCACCCCATCAACGCGGACCTCCATGGTCTTGGGCCGTTTCTGCACCAAACACTGGGTAGCCAGCACATGCTCCACTTCGCTAGTGCCGATGCCGAAAGCCAACGCGCCGAACGCTCCATGTGTCGAAGTGTGCGAATCACCGCACACGATGGTCGTCCCCGGCAGGGTAAAGCCCTGTTCGGGTCCGATCACGTGCACTATGCCTTGGCGGATGTCGTTCATGCCAAAGAGTGTGATGCCGAAGTCACGGCAATTCTCCTCCAGCGTCTGGATCTGTTTCGCACTCAGGGGATCGGCGATGCCTGCGGTCCGGTCGGTGGTCGGAACGTTGTGATCCGGTACCGCCAACGTGGCACCTGGACGTCGAGGCCGGCGGCCCGAGAGCTTGAGTCCTTCAAACGACTGCGGCGATGTCACTTCGTGGACCAGCTGACGATCGATATAGAGTAGGGTAGTCCCGTCAGGCTCTGCGCGGACGACGTGGGAATCCCAGATTTTTTCGAAGAGGGTCTCAGCGGCCATTGTGACTCCTCAATGATCGGTTACGCTCGAGAGGGTCCATTCGAGAGGAGGCTATATTATACAGAGTCTTCCTATGATCTGTACAAGAGTGCTCACCGTATTCTTGATGCTTGCGTTGACCGAACGGACGTGGTACCACCGCCTGGCGGATGTTCAAAAAGGCCAGCCTTCTCACCCGCCCAATCCGGCGGTTATTTCACCCTCCCGCCCTGAGTCTGCCAAGGCAGCCGCTTCGCCCAAGGACGCGCCTTGTCCCAAGCAAGGCCGCAGCGAGTGAGGTAGCCTGAGGCTGAGGTCAAGGTCGAGGTGGAGCGAACCTTCCATGACGCTGGCAGACTTTTTCAACATGCTGCTGATCGGTGGGTACGAGGTCCCTTCCCTGCGGCTCCATCAGAGGATTGTGCCGTGACTTCTCAGATATGGACCAATCCCGCCATCATTGAGTGGTCGCAACTGCTCCTCAACAGTTTCCATCACTGGACCGGGCGTGAACTGCTCGAACGAGCGGGCGATCCGAACTACCAGGCCCACGCGCTCTTCCAGTCTCCCTTTGTCGTCGTCTCTCACGGGATGGAAGAGGACCCTCTCCTCAATTACGGCAATCAGATCGCGTTGGAGCTATGGGAAATGACCTGGGAGGACCTGACGCGGACACCGTCGCGGCTGACGGCGGAGTCCACGAATCGGGCCGAACGCGAATGGATGTTGGAGCAAGCCAGAACACGCGGCCATCTCGACACCTATCAAGGTGTGAGAATTGCTTCAACAGGACGCCGCTTTCTCGTCGAGAACGCCCTTATCTGGAATGTCGTGGATGCAGATGGACAGAGAGTCGGACAGGCTGCCACCTTTTCGCAATGGACCTGGTTGACCTGACCGACTAGCAGACGCGAAAAAACTGTTCCGGCGAGTTAGCAGGCTGCGGAAAAACTATTGTGACATGGTGGAAATCCAATGGTTCGCACAGCTAGAACAAGCCCGATCTGTCTGGTTCATCTGGTTTATCCGGTTAGTCTGGTGCAACCAAATAGTCTCGCTGGAGCCGGGTGCCTAAAACTGTTGCGCGAAGCGGAGTTGAACCGGCAGCGCTATCCAGTGTAGCGTACCATCTTATGGCGATGCACAACGAACCGGCTCCCATCAATTTGCGCATGAATGGGATGATCGCGCGATTCGTGGGGATCGTGGCGATTGCGCTCGGGTTCGTCATCGGGATCCATGGACTGGAAGACACAGGCGCACCATGGCTGCAGACGGCGTTGGGTTTGCTGGCCACCGGCATGTTGGCCCAAGGCTATGCGCTCTATTGTCGCGTGAAGCGCGTGCAAGAGCACAAGGACCAGCCCAAGTCATGAGACGAGCGCATCAGCATCTCTCCACGGTCGGGATGCTCCTCCTCGCAGGGATGATGCTCGCCTGCGGAGGTCCGTGGCGCGACGGCTATTTCAAGAAGGGCGTGGATCGACTCACGCAAGACGAGGTGACGGAGAAGTTGGGTCCGCCTCATACGGCGAAGACACCTGTTCTCGGGGGAGATTCAGTCTGGACCTATCGCGTGCCCTTGGCCGAAAAGGAATTGAGCTCGTTGCATTTTGCAGGTCTGGCCAATGCCACGAAGCAAGCCACCTCGTTGATGGGAAAAGCGGGGGAAGGGCCCAAAGAAATGTTGTATTGCTACCGCTATACCCTGAACTTCGACGAACAGAAGATTCTGAAACAGTGGAAGCGCGAAGAATGTGTGCCGGGAACCCATGATACGCTCAACGCGAAGTAATGCTCTGATCGTCAGATGAAGTTGTTGGAGCAGACCACCAACTCAAAGCTCCGTCCCCGGAGCCTCGGATCACGACTCAATTACCCGAAACCGGCCGCGTGAATTTGTCCTGAGATTTCCTGCCCCATCGTGGTCGCTCGCGCGTCGAACAGGCGATTTTCTTGCGCTACCTGGTCTCCATGTGCCTGGTCTTCGGGAGGTCTTACCTCCTGAGGGCCGTTCTATGTTGGGGAACCTCGCCCCTATCACTCGCCTTGTTCCCCCGTGGGCCTTTTGCTAGGATGCGGCGGCCCCAATATCGATGGGTCTTTGAATGAAGATCGCCACCTTCAACGTCAATTCTCTCCGCAAACGTTTGCCGATCGTGCTTGACTGGCTGGCCCAGCAGAAGCCCGATGTGCTCTGTCTTCAAGAAACGAAAGTCCAGGACAGCGAGTTTCCGCTGCTGGCATTGGCGGAATCCGGGTACGAAATCACCTACCGGGGGATGAAGTCTTATAACGGCGTCGCGATTTTGAGCAGGGAGAAACCGGAGGCGACGGCATACGGGTTTGATGATGGAGGCGAATCGGAGGACGTGCGGCTCTTGCATGTGGTGATCAAGGGGATTCCCCTCGTCAATACCTATGTGCCGCAAGGGTTCGAGATCGACTCACCCAAGTATCAGTACAAGCTCAGCTGGTACAATCGACTCCGCAAGTATTTCGAGAAGCATATGTCGCCGAACAAACCGGCTATCTGGTGCGGTGACATGAACGTCGCTCCGCGGCCGATGGACGTGCACAGCCCCGAGAAACATCTCAAGCATGTCTGCTATCACGAAGATGCGCGGCGGGCGTATGAGAACACGTTGGCGTGGGGCTTTCAGGACGTGTTCGTGAAACTCTATCCGGACCGACAGCAGTATACGTTTTGGGATTACCGGGCGCCAGGCTCGTTGGAAGCGAATAAAGGCTGGCGCATCGACCATATTCTGGCGACGGCCTCGTTGGCGGAGCACTGTGTCAGGGTAGAGGTGGACGTCGAGCCGCGGCGAGCGAAAGACCCCTCAGATCATACATTCTTATGGGCGGAGTTTTCGGTCTAACCACGAGCGCAACGTCCACACCTGCCCAATTTGGGCGGTTCGGCAAATCGTCCGAACCGACCGAACTGGCTCACGAGTTCGAATGAACCATCAAGCCGCATCCAGGACGCGCTGTTTCGCGCGCAACAGGGTCACGCGATTCTGTGCAATCAACGGATCGAGGACCAGCCCGCAATTGATACAGCGGAGCACTGCGGCCTCCTGCGAAAACTCCGGCCGCCACTCTTTCACCATCAGCCCTTTGCACTTTTGACAGGTCATCGTGTCCACCTCCCGCTCTCATGTGTTTCAGCGCCGACGAGTCGGCCTTGCACGAGGGAAACTCTAGCATTGCAAGATTAATAGGGTGTTAACTGGCAGTTAAAATTCTCTAATGTCTATACATGACGAGATGTACGATGTTGCGGTGATCGGTGCAGGGGCCGCCGGGCTGGCTGCCTCGATTTTCGCAACAGAGGCGGCCGCGAAGGGCGATCGTCCACAGCGCATCGTGCTTCTCGATGGCGCGAAGACGATCGGCGCCAAGATTCTCGTGTCGGGAGGGGGGCGGTGTAACGTGACGCACGATGTTGTGACACCCACAGATTTCTTCGGCAATCGCCATATCATTAAGAACGTGCTGGCCGCGTTTCCGGTTCAGGACACGATCGACTGGTTTGCCTCTCTGGGTGTCGACCTCAAGCGCGAAGAGACCGGCAAGCTCTTTCCAGTGACCGATAAGGCGCGAACTATCCTGACTGCACTCGTCGATCGATGTCGGGCGCTGGGTGTCATCATTCATCCTGACCATCGCGTGACGGGCATCGATCGTCTTCCTGGTCCCCAAGCCGGGTTCTTAGTTCATCATACTCACGGAACTCTGCATGCCAGGAAGGTCATTCTGGCGACCGGGGGCCGATCGATTCCCAAATCGGGGAGTGACGGGTTTGGCTATACCATCGCTCACCGACTCGGCCACCACGTGACCGCTACCGTTCCGGCGCTCGTGCCGCTCACTCTTGAGGACACGATGTTCCACAAGTACCTCTCCGGCCTCTCGCAGGAGGTCGGACTGACGACGGTTGTGAAGAGTCGCAAAGTTGACTGCCAGACAGGAAGCTTGCTCTGGACGCATTTCGGAATTAGTGGCCCAGTCGTGATGGACGCGAGCCGCTTCTGGACACTCGGGCATGAGCAGGGAGAAACCGTCGAGGTCTATGGAAACTTCTTGCCCGGTCAGACGCAAGAACAGGCGAAGTCATGGTTCATGGAACAAGCGACGGACAATCCCCGGCGATCATTGCTGAAGACATGGGCTCAACAGATACCGGAGCGGTTTGCCGAGGCGCTCTGTTTCCACGTCGAATGTGATCCCAGGACAGCGGTTGCACAACTGCCGCGAAAAGACCGAGATCGTCTGCTTGCTGCGCTGACCAAGTTCAAACTTCCAGTCAACCACGATCGCGGCTGGAACTATGCAGAAGTGACGGCGGGCGGGATCTCTCTCGAAGAAATCAATTTTCAAACCATGGAATCCAAGTTGGTGCCAGGCCTCTATCTGATTGGCGAGATCCTCGACTGCGATGGTCGGATTGGCGGCTTCAACTTTCAATGGGCCTGGGCGACGGGATTTCTGGCTGGCCGGGCGGTCGCGCCCTGTAGCCGATCAAATACCTGCAAGGCTGCTTAAATGCCCTTTTCGGACTATCAGGCGCCGGTGGCGTTCCTTCCTCTTAGACCGCCTTGGCTTGTGGTCTGGGGTCGTCCTTCAATATTCCAAACTTGGACTCATATTCGCCGACCACGCGATTGAGCACGGCAGCCAACCGCTTCGCCGCATAGGGGTTCAGCACGATGCGGTTCGTCAGCTGAACCTGGATATTCGCCTGCCCCCGCTCCCACACGTTATTGACGCCAAAGGCCAGCACCAGTTCCTCACGGGTCGAAGACACGTTGCACACATTGGCGTAAGAACTCTGAAGGTTGGAGACGTCAAACTGGACCGTCGGAGCGGCATTGGTGGGCTGGCTTGTCTGTGCCGGCCTTGCTGATGGCAGGCTCGTTGCATTCGATGTTGATCCTGCATCTTTCATAAAGATCTCCTTGGTGATGGATGGAACTGTTTCAACCGAAAGGGACACATTCCCGACATCTCGTACGCAAGCTACCAAGAAATGTGACGCACAAAAAGGGAAAACGGGGTTTCTGCACTCGCTTCTGTGTAACCAAGGGGGTGTGTGCAACGATGTGGCCATGATCGAACTGATGAAGCGATGTACCAAAAGCGGAAAAGTGGTGACAAATTACGGCGTTCAAGTACCTTGATAGCAATCTATGTAGGCATTGAACCGATCGGTGATCGGACAGCAAGGCTCCGTTGTCTGGCGCGGTGCGAAACAGGGCGGGCTCAACGGATGTGCCTGAGCAGGGAGTGACGTAGTGGACGGTTTGAGTTCTCCGTCTAAACGATCTCGCGGCATGACCAGCCCTTTGCTGGCGGTGCTGACGACCGTCGCCGTCATCGGTCTGAGCAGTTGTGCGATCAAACCGATACCGTTGACGACGGACGAGGTGCGATCACGAGCGAAAGA
>DASQFV010000028.1:0-7437 GCA_035632975.1 Nitrospiraceae bacterium | reverse complement strand
GCAGGGAGCAGCCCTCTAGCAGGCTGCGGAACAACTATTTTGGCATGCGCGAACTTCGTTAGTCCGCACTTCTGGCATAACAGGAATCCCCTCCAGCAGGATGCTCAAAAAGGCGACCTTCTCACCCGCCCAACCCTGGCGCGCCAAGACGCGCCTTGTCCCAGGCAAGGCCACAGCGAGTGACCAAAGATGATCCTTCCAAGCTTGCTTGTGTACGGTGCCAGGGATGACCCGGATGAGTCCCCCACTGCGCGCAGCTTTCTCATCCGCCTACCCACTGGCACGCCGAGACGTGCCATGAGCCCGGGCGAGGGCCTTCAAATTTTCTCCACTTTGCCCTCAGGGGAACAGCCAGACTGTCCTTTATTGCGCGCATCGGACGAGCACCGGTTTATCGTGCGCGTTCTGCGAGCACAAAGGATGGTCTGGCTGTTCCCCTCTCATCCTTCTTAGGCCGCGCGTTGCGCGAGCACAGGGGACTCACCGGGCCACCCCCCTCTGCTGGCGGACTTTTTCAGCATCCTGCTAGCCCTTTTCCTGGCTCCTCAGTACAATAGCAGCCCTATGGCTCGCCCTACAGTTCTTCTTGGCATGAGCGGTGGAGTGGACAGCTCTGTCGCGGCAGCACTTCTGGCTCGCCAGGGCTACGACGTTCATGGCGTCACGCTTCAAGTCTGGGAACACGAAGACGAAACAGTCGCGGCATCCAAGCGCTGGGAGGAACGTGGGTGCTGCAAGGTCGGCATTGCCCGGTATGTCGCGCAGACATTGAAGATCCCGCATGAGGTGGTCGACACCAAAGAAACCTTTCGTACCGGCGTCATCGACGACTTTGTTGCCGGCTATCTCGATGGCACAACGCCTAATCCCTGTGTCCGGTGCAATGAGCGCGTCAAACTGCGGGGTCTCATCGAGCTTGCGGACGCACGCGGGATCAATTTTGTGGCTACGGGCCACTATGTTCGTATTGGCGAATTCGAGGGGCTGTCGACTCTTCAGCGAGCAGCCGATCCCAAGAAAGATCAAAGCTATTTCCTCTATCGTCTTCGTCAGTCATGGCTTGCTCGCCTTCTCTTTCCTGTGGGGGGCATGCAGAAGACGGAGGTATGGAAGGAAGCAGAGGTCTTGGGCCTTCCCGCAGATGAATTGAAGGAAAGCCAGGAAATCTGCTTCGTGAGCCACGGCGACTATCGAACCTTCATCGAGAAGGAAGCGCCTGCCGCCAAGAAACCAGGGGCTTTTGTGGACGATGAAGGCCGATATTTAGGCGACCATGCGGGGATCGCTTTCTATACGCCAGGTCAACGACGAGGTCTCGGTATTGCGGCCGGCCGCAGGCTCTATGTGCAGCAAGTACAGCCTGCCACCAATACGGTCGTCCTTGGAACAGAAGAGTCCCTGCGTCGCCGTCAGTGTGACGTTGCGGATCTGAATCTCTTCGACCCCTCACTCCTCACTGGATCAACAGAGGTTCAAATTAAGGTTCGGTATGCTACGCCTGCCACGCCTGCGACCGTCCAGCCTCTTTCAGAGGGCGCCCTTCGCATTCTCTTCCATGAGCCACAACGCGCGTTGAGCCCAGGACAGTCCGCGGTCTTCTATCGAAACGATCACGTGCTGGGCGGCGGTATCATCCAATCCTTCTAATAGGCCGCGGAAACACTATTGCGTCACGGTGGAAATTCAATGGCCTGCACAACTAGGATAAGATAACAGGAGAGCACCGCGCAGGATGCTCAAAAAGGCCGTACAGCAAGGCCGCAGCGAGCGAAGAGGCGAAGGCGTACGCTTCGGTACGTTGAGCCTCTGAACGATGCGAGAACGCCGCTGGCGGACTTTTTCAGCATCCTGCTAGCTTCGTCATAATCCACTCCATCATATTGACAGTCCTCATCCGCCAATGCTAACTTGGCGCGCCGCTTTTCGTGCGAGCGCACGAAGGCTTCCCCTTGTGTCAAAAAGAAGAGCGAACGGACCCGTATAGTGATTAAGACAGCAGTGGCGCGACGTTATGCACAGGCGCTCTTTGAGCTACTCGATGCATCAAACATTGAACCAACCCGTGCGGCCTTAACAGGGTTGGGTCAAGCGATCAAGGATTCGGTCCCATTGCGCCATGTTGTGGCCTCGCCGGCCTTTGGCGCCGAAGTCAAAATTGCCGTCCTCGCAGAACTCGGTTCGCGCCTGGGGTGTCCTCCCGTCGGAAGAACCTTTCTCTCACAGTTGGTCAAGAAGAATCGCGTCGGCTTTCTTCCTGAAATCGCCGAGGCTTTCGCGAAACTTGCCGATGCGGCGAAAGGCACCCAGCAGATCACCGTGTCCTCCGCTGCGGCCATACCTCCAGCTGAACAAAAGCGAATCAGCACTCGCTTGCGCGAAATGCTCAAGCGCCAGATTGACGTGACCTTTCACACGGATGCCCGCCATCTCGCCGGCGTGCAGATCCATCTCGGCAGCACGGTGGTCGATAGCACCGTCCGTGGGAGGTTACAAGCGATGCAGAGTCTGTTGACTAAGGAGTAGCCATGCAGATCAAAGCAGATGAAATTAGTTCGATCATCAAAGAAAAGATCAAAGGCTTCGACAAACAGGTCGACGTCAAGGAGACCGGCTCAGTCATCCAGGTCGGAGACGGGATTGCCAAGGTCTATGGTCTCGACGGCGCCATGGCCGGCGAGATGCTCGAATTCCCCGGCGGCCTCTACGGGATCGCGCTGAATCTTGAAGAAGACAACGTCGGCGCCGTGCTCATGGGCGATGACGTTGGGGTCAAGGAAGGCGATCCGGTCAAGCGCACGGGACGTATCGCGGAGATCCCAGTCGGCGAAGCCTTGATCGGTCGTGTGGTGAACGCGATTGGCCAGCCTATCGATGGAAAGGGCCCAATCAAATCGACGCTCTCGTCCCGTATTGAAGTCGTTGCCCCAGGCGTCAATACACGACAGTCGGTGCGCGAACCCTTGCAAACGGGCATCAAGGCCATCGACGCCATGATTCCCATCGGCCGCGGGCAGCGGGAGTTGATCATCGGCGACCGGCAGACCGGCAAGACCGCCATTGCCGTCGATACGATTATCAATCAAAAGGGCCTCGACGTCTTTTGTATCTATGTCGCCATCGGCCAGAAACGTTCAACCGTGGCACGCGTCGTCAAGACGCTTGAAGAGAACCACGCGATGGATTTCAGCATCGTGGTGGCGGCCACCGCAAGCGATGCGGCACCCATGCAGTATCTTGCTCCCTTCTCCGGTGCAGCCATCGGCGAGTACTTCCGGGATAACGGCAAACATGCGTTGATCGTCTATGACGACCTCTCCAAGCATGCCGTGGCCTATCGTCAGTTGTCTCTGCTGCTCCGTCGTCCGCCAGGCCGCGAAGCCTATCCGGGCGACGTGTTCTATCTGCACTCCCGGTTGTTGGAGCGTGCAGCCAAGCTCAGCGACAAGCTCGGCGGGGGAAGCCTCACCGCATTGCCCATCATTGAAACGCAAGCCGGTGACGTGTCCGCCTACATTCCGACCAACGTCATTTCAATCACCGACGGACAGATCTATCTCGGCAGCGATCTGTTCTACTCCGGTATTCGTCCCGCGATTAACGTGGGTCTGTCGGTCTCACGCGTCGGAGGTTCGGCTCAGATCAAGACCATGAAGCAGGTGGCTGGTACCCTTCGACTCGACCTCGCACAGTACCGGGAAATGGCCGCGTTCTCCCAGTTCGGCAGCGAACTCGACAAATCGACGCAGATGCAGCTTGCGCGCGGCGTTCGGATGGTCGAGTTGCTCAAGCAGGGGCAATACAAACCAATGCCGGTCGCCGATCAAGTGCTGTCGATATACGCCGGCGTCAACGGATACCTGGACGATGTCCCGGTTGATACAGTGCAACAGTTTGAAGCCGACCTGCTGCACTACGTGCAGCAGCACCATCCGGAGCTGAAGAAAGAAATCGCGAGCATCGGGAAGATCGATGACAAGGTCGCCGGCAGACTGAAAGAGATTCTCGCGACCTTTAAACAAAAGATGGGGTACGGCGCAAAACCATAGTTCCTAATGTTCAATTTTTAATTTTCAATTGGGGCGCTGAGGCCCCTGATACCATGCCGAGTCTTCAATCGCTCCGCCGTAAGATTGCGGCGTTTAAGAATACACAAAAGATCACCAAGGCCATGAAGATGGTGGCCGCGGCGAAACTGAAACGGTCGCAGGACCGCATTCTGGCGGCGCGTCCCTACGCCCTCAAGATGCGGGGTGTACTCAGCAATCTGAGCCGGCGCGTGAATCGGTCTTCGCATCCCCTGTTGCAGAAGCGTGAAGGGAAGAAGGTCGAAGTGCTTGTCGTCACGAGCGATCGCGGGCTGTGCGGCGGGTTCAACGGCAATATTGTGCGGAAGAGCGCGGAGTTTGTGCGGGAATGCGAGGCCCGAGGATTACAAGTCAATTTGAGCATCGTGGGGCGCAAAGGCCGTGACTATTTTCGTCGCCGCACCTGGCCGATCAGGCAAGAGTGGACCGGCATCTTCGATAGGCTCACGTTCGAACACGCCATCGATATCGGCGGCGATCTGACCGACAACTTCGTCAAGGGTACGTTCGACGAACTCTACATTGTGTATAACGAGTTCAAGTCAGCCATTCAACAGCGTGTGATCGTGGAGAAGCTGTTCCCCGTCGATGCCGCAGCCGAATTTGGGACGGCGCAGGCTGAAGGTACGACCGGAGGCAGTTACCTCTATGAACCGGATGAAGCGGACCTCTTGAACGTATTCGTTCCGAAACATTTCCAGACGCAGACGTTTCGCATTCTGCTGGAATCAGCCGCGGCGGAACATGGTGCCCGGATGGCGGCGATGGACGGCGCGACGCGGAACGCAGGACAACTGATTATGAAAGTGACCTTGCATTACAACAAGACGCGCCAGACCGCCATTACCAAAGAACTGATGGATATCGTCGGCGGCGCAGAAGCGCTGAAGTAGATTGGAAGTTCTGAGTGCTGAGTGCTGAGTGAGAAGGCCGCGAGAACCTACAACTCAGAACTCATGACTCAAAATTCAGAACTCGCGAGAGAAGGAGCGTTATGAGCATAGGAAAAGTCATTCAGGTCATCGGACCGGTGGTAGATGTGGAGTATCCTCCCGGACAACTGCCGAATATTTACAACGCCCTCAAAGTGATTCAGGACGAGAATAAGGCCGCCGGCACGCCGGCCGTCCGCATCACCCTTGAAGTCGCGCTGCATCTCGGTGAAAACCGCGTCCGCGGCATCGCGATGTCCACGACCGACGGTCTCACGCGGGGGATGGATGTGCAGGATACAGGGGCGCCGATCTCTGTGCCGGTCGGCCGCGAGACATTGGGGCGTCTGATCAACGTGCTGGGCGAACCAGTCGACGAGATGGGCCCCATCAAGACGGCAAAGACCTATCCCATTCACCGGCCTGCACCGCGCCTCGAAGATCAGGACACGAAGACCGAAGTCCTCGAAACCGGCATCAAGGTCGTCGATCTTCTCGAGCCGTACAGCAAGGGCGGCAAGGTCGGCCTCTTCGGAGGCGCCGGAGTCGGCAAGACCGTCATCATCATGGAGCTCATCAACAACATCGCCTTGCACCACGGTGGTTTCTCGGTGTTCGCCGGCGTCGGTGAGCGGACTCGTGAAGGCAACGACCTCTGGCACGAAATGCAGGAGTCGAAGGTCATCGATCCCAAGGACTTCACCAAGTCGAAAGTCGCGCTGGTCTATGGCCAGATGAACGAGCCACCTGGCGCGCGTCTGCGCGTCGCCTTGACTGGACTGGCCGTCGCCGAATATTTCCGCGACGAAGAGAACCAGGATGTGCTGCTTTTCGTAGACAATATCTTCCGGTTTACCCAGGCCGGCTCAGAAGTGTCGGCATTGCTCGGCCGTATGCCGTCCGCAGTCGGCTATCAGCCCACCCTCTCGACTGAAATGGGGCAACTACAGGAACGCATCACCTCCACCAAGCGTGGATCGATCACTTCGGTACAAGCGATCTACGTGCCGGCAGACGACCTGACTGATCCGGCGCCGGCCACGGCCTTCGCCCACTTGGATGCGACCACCGTGTTGTCGCGGCAATTGGCCGAGCTGGGTATCTATCCAGCCGTCGACCCGCTCGACTCCACCTCGCGTATTCTCGACCCGCAAGTCATCGGCGAAGATCATTATAAGGTCGCGCGAGGGGTCCAGTCTGTTTTGCAACGGTACAAGGATCTCCAAGATATTATCGCCATTCTCGGCATGGACGAATTGTCGGAAGACGACAAGATGGCCGTGGCCCGCGCACGGAAGATTCAACGCTTCCTTTCACAGCCGTTCCACGTGGCCGAAGCCTTTACCGGCTCGCCCGGTAAGTATGTGAAGCTCAAAGATACGGTGCGAAGCTTCAAGGAAATTCTCGATGGCAAGTATGACCATCTCCCGGAACAGGCGTTCTACATGGTCGGCCCGATCGAGGAAGTGATTGCGAAAGCCGAAAAGATGGGGATCAAGGTATAAACAGGTGGGCGCTCTTGTGCTCGCAGACCGCGCACGATAAAAGGGGAGAATGACACCCGTGCTGATCCCTTGCTCCCGGAGCGCGCACGATCAGAATGTGCTCGCTCGACGGCCGCAGTGGGACCAACACGGGTGCCATTCCAAGGGAGAGGCGAGCGAGCTTGGAGGGAATATTTAGATGGATAACGGTCGGTCGATGCGCGCACGTCAGAGCATCCCGCCTGCTCATACCTTTTGATGAGCACGTAGGAGAGCATGGCGGGCCAGTCAGGTGCCCTCTGTGCTCGCGCAACGCGGCCCTCAGAAGGATGGAGAGGGAGCGGCCAGGTGCCCTTCTTGCTCGCAGAGCGCGCAATAAAAACGTGCTCGCTCGATGCGCGCAGTAAAGGGCAGCCTCGGCCACTCCCCCTAAGAAAGGTATAAGGAGTCGGAAGGCCCTCGCTCGACGCGCGCAGTCTGAGGGCAACCTGCTCACCCCGCCTTCAAGTGAGCGGAGAGAAAGAGAAGATGGCTGGGAAGATTCTGTTAGAGGTTGTGACGCCGGAGAAGTTGCTCTTGAGCCAGCAGGTGGATGAGGTCATTGCACCAGGCTCAGAGGGTGAGTTCGGTGTGTTGCCGGGACACTGTCATTTCCTTTCCACGTTACGCATCGGTGAGCTTCGCTATCGCATCGGAGACCAGACCAGCCATATGGCTATTCTCTGGGGATACGCAGAAGTCACTCCGACAAAAGTCACGATCATGGCCGAGATCGCCGAGAAAGCCGAAGATATCGATGTCGACCGTGCGCAAGCGACGGTGGAGAAGGCCGAACAGCGGTTGAAGGCCGGCGGTCTCCCCTCCGAAGTCAAAGAAGCCGAAATCAGTCTTGACAAAGCCCGCCTCCGCAAGAAGATCGCCGACCGCGCCCGCAAG
>DASQFV010000027.1:0-6764 GCA_035632975.1 Nitrospiraceae bacterium | reverse complement strand
TTGCACGTATTCGTATGTGCGAAGTGTTTGCTGGTTCAATTGGAGCAGTTTTCAACTCCGCACGATATTTTTTCCGACTATGCGTATTTCTCATCTTTTTCGGATTCGTGGTTGGCCCATGCTAAGGCGTATGTTTACATGATCGCTGATCGATTCCGATTGGATCGGAATTCCAAAGTAGTTGAGATTGCGAGCAATGATGGATACCTCCTGCAGAATTTCATCGAACGTGGGATTCCCGTGCTTGGAGTCGAGCCTGCAGCGAATGTGGCGGAAGTGGCAAAGAAGAAGGGGATCAATACAAAGGTCGCCTTCTTCGGAGAGAAGACTACTCTCGATCTGACAGCTGAAGGATGGAATGCTGATCTGATCATCGGCAATAATGTGCTGGCTCACGTTCCGGATTTGAACGATTTCGTGAAGGGCCTCAAGATTCTTCTGAAGCCGACGGGGCTGATCACCATGGAGTTTCCCCACCTGCTTCAGTTGATGGAGCAGAATCAGTTTGATACCATCTACCATGAACATTTCTCCTACTTCTCCTTTCTTGCCGTTGAACAGGTGTTCGCCCGCCACGGCATGAAGCTGTTTGACGTGGAAGAGTTGCCGACCCATGGCGGGTCGCTCCGTATCTATGCCTGCCACGATCAGGATGCGTCTAAGCCTATCGGGACCCGCGTCCGGGAACTAAAATCGCGGGAAGAGGCCACCGGATTCGGCCGGCTGAATCACTACCTTTCGTTTGGTCCGCAAGTCGAGGCCACCAAGAGAAAACTCCTGTCCTTCCTGATTTCTGCAAGGCAGGAGGGGAAACGAGTTGTCGGTTATGGAGCGCCGGCGAAAGGCAATACGTTGCTTAACTATTGTGGGGTGCGAACCGATCTCATCGACTACACGGTTGACCGGAGCCCTCATAAGCAGGGTCATTTCCTCCCTGGCATGCACATCCCGATCCATGCACCGGATCAGATCCGCCAGACTCGCCCCGACTATGTGCTCATTCTGCCGTGGAATCTTCGAGAGGAGGTCATGCAGCAGATGGCGTTCATCCGTGACTGGGGAGGGAAGTTCGTTGTGCCTATTCCGGAGGTAAAAGTGTATCCATGATCTTCACCGAAACCATTCTCAAAGGCGCGTTCGTGATTGAGCCAGAGTTGGTGAAAGACGAACGGGGGATGTTTGCGAGGACTTGGTGCCAAAAAGAGTTCGAGGCACAGGGGCTCAAGGTCACATGGGTTCAAAGTAGTATCTCGGTGAGCAGTCGCAAAGGGACCATGCGGGGGATGCATTATCAACTCGTCCCGCACGAAGAAGTGAAACTTGTGCGCTGTACAATGGGTGCGATCTACGATGTGATCGTCGATTTGAGACCGGCGTCACCGACGTATTGCCATCATGTCGGTGTGATGCTGTCGGCTGAGGATCGTCGGATGCTCTACATTCCAGAACAGTTTGCTCACGGGTTCCTGACACTCGAAGATAAAAGTGAAGTGTCCTACCACATGTCTGAGTTCTATGCGCCGACAAGCGCACGTGGGTTCCGATGGGACGATGCGAGCTTCCGTCTTGAGTGGCCTGAAGCGATCATGGTTATCTCGGAGAAAGATCGAACCTGGCCCGTATTTCTTCCTGAACGCGGAACGCGCCCATGAGTTCCGACGATTTAGTCAAGACGCCTGCTAGTCAAGATTTAGGGAAAGCGCTGTACGACTTCGTCGCGGAGCTCTATCCACTGTGTCGAAGCATCACCGGCGAGGGAGTTCGTGAAACTCTCCGCCTGGTTCAGAAGCGGATTCCCCTCGATATATACGAAGTGGCAAGTGGGACGCAGGTGTTCGATTGGACAGTTCCTCTTGAATGGAACATTCAGGATGCGTATGTCAAGAACCAGGCAGGCGAACGGGTGATTGATTTTCAGGTCTCCAACCTCCATGTGGTCAATTACAGTCAGCCTATTCGGAAATTGATGAAGTTGGAGGAGTTGAAGCCCCACCTCCATACACTTCCTGAACATCCAGACTGGGTTCCATATCGCACATCCTATTATAAGGACAACTGGGGGTTCTGCTTGAGCCAAAAGCAGTTGTCGCAGATGGCGGATGAGGAGTACGAGGTCTGTATTGATTCAAGTCTGACACAAGGGGCGCTGACCTATGGAGAGTGCTATTTGCCCGGAGCTTCAACCGACGAAGTTCTGATCTCCTGTCACGTCTGTCATCCCAGCCTGTGCAACGATAATCTCTCCGGGATTGCGGTGGCGACCTTCTTGGCATTGAATCTTGCCGAGCAAGATCGGCGCTTTTCGTATCGCCTGTTGTTTATTCCAGGAACCATCGGGTCGATCACCTGGCTTGCCACGCATGAACAGGTCATTCCAAGGATCAAGCATGGATTTGTGTTGACCGGTATCGGCGATGCGGGCCCGTTAACGTATAAGCGAAGCCGCCGGGGCGATGCGGAGATCGATCACGTGATGGCGCAGGTTCTCAAGCAGGCAGGGGAACCATACAAGCTCATCGACTTTTTTCCATATGGCTATGACGAACGGCAATATTGTTCTCCTGGATTCAATCTTCCGGTTGGCTGCCTGATGCGCACGCCCCATGGCGAGTATCCCGAATATCACACATCTGCCGACAGCCTGGATTTCATCAAGCCTCAATCACTCGTTGGATCCCTGAGGCATTGCTTAGCGGTCATTAACGTCCTGGAACACAATCACAGATACATGAATCAGAATCCGAAATGTGAGCCACAGCTCGGAAAACGGGGATTGTATCGAGCGGTAGCGGGGCATCAGGCCACACAGTCGCGGGAGTTGGTTTTGCTGTGGGTGTTGAACCTTTCGGATGGCAAGCATTCGCTGCTTGATATCGCGGAGCGGGCAGATGTGCCTTTCGCTGAAGTGCAATCGTCCGCAGCGGCACTAGTCGAATGCGGGCTGCTAGCTAAGTGCAAGGAAACCATGGATCACTCACAACAGGGAGGGTACCATGAATAACACCGTGTACTACGACCCAACCTTCTCAGATGACGAAAGGCGTCAACGCCTGTTCGAGGGACAGTTGCTGGTGTTCTCGCCCCGGCCGAGTACTCTGGCCTTCATCGAATTTGCTCGTACGATGATCAAGGATGCCTTCGCTCCCCATGATCCAGAGCTGGCACAATACCAGATGCCGGTAGAGCAGTGTGCCAAGATTCTCGGTGAACTCAAGCCGGGGTTTATCCACCACTCCGAGTCGAAACAGCATCTCCAGAATGTCCTGCGCGATTTGGGCTGCGACCTCGATAAGACCTATTTCGACGTTCCCAAGATGAGGAGCTCCACGAGTGACAACTATCTGACGACGGGAATTGCCTATGCCTGGCATCCACATCGGGATACTTGGTACTCCGCGCCACCCTGTCAGATAAATTGGTGGATTCCGATCTATGGTTTTCGATCAGACAATGCGATGGCGTTCCATCCTCAGTATTGGAATTCCCCTGTCAAGAATAGTTCAAAGGGGTACAACTATTATTTGTGGAACCAGCAGAACCGCGGGGGACATGTGGCGCAATACCTAAAGGAGGATCCCCGACCGTTTCCGAAGGCAACCCAACCAATGGAGCTGGATCCCCAGATCCGATTGATCGTACCGGCTGGCGGCATCATTCTCTTTTCAGGTTCCCAAATGCATTCGAGCGTACCCAACACGTCCGGCAAGACGCGATTCAGTATCGATTTCAGAGTGGTTCATGAAGATGACGTCAAGGCAAAGCGCGGGGCTCCTATTGTGGATGAGGAGTGCACGGGAACAACAATGCGCGACTATCTCCAAGGCACGGACCTGAGTCACTTGTCCGATGACATCGTGGCCTTGTACGACGATGGGACCGGGTCGGAGGGCGAGCTGATTTATCAGGATAAGCATTAACGGGCTAGAGGCATGGATAGTTCAGATCGCCAGGTGATCGGGTTAGTGCCTGCGGCCGGGAGTGGGAAGCGGATTGCCCCATTGCCTTGCAGTAAGGAGTTATTTCCCATTGGGTTTCAAATGGTTGGTGGCAATTCTGAACCACGAGCAAAAGTCGCAGGTCATTACTTGCTGGAGAAATTCAGGATTGCCGGAATCACAACAGCTTATATCGTGTTGCGCGAAGGGAAATGGGATATTCCAGCCTATTTCGGCGATGGGGCCATGCTTGATATGCACCTGGCCTATGTGGTGATTTCCGATTCCTCTGGACCACCAGACACGTTGGATCGGGCTTACCCTTTTGTGCAGAACAAGTTCATCGCTTTCGGATTTCCCGATATCTTGTTTGGCCCCGATGATGTATTTGCGCAATTGCTGCTGCATCAGGTGTCGACCAAAGCCGACGTGGTCTTAGGTCTCTATCCTGCCCATGATAGCAGGGCCATGGACATGGTGGATGTTGATGCCAATCGACGCATTCATTCCATGGTACTGAAGCCTGCTCAAACCGATCTGCGCTATGCGTGGGTTTGTGGGGTTTGGTCATCCTTGTTCACTGAATTCATGCATGAATTCCTGGCATCTCCTCAGATCAAGAAGAATCTTGACCAATTCGCGAACCAAAAGATTGATGCCCAAGGAGATGTACCCGTCGGGGCGGTCATTCAAGCCGCGATCCGAAAAGGACTGCGCGTGGAGGGTGTGCCTTTTCCGGATGAGACGTATGTTGACATCGGCACTCCTGACGATCTCGTTAAAGCTTGTCGAATCCACCGTTAACCTTTTCATTCAGATGGATCAGTGCGGCCAATTGCATCATATTCCACCATATCTAATTCAGATAGGTATCCCCACGTGAAATTCACCAAATCAGTAAATCTGCAACCCAAGTTCAATTCTCTTATCCCAGGAGGGGCCCACACCTATGCCAAAGGGGATGACCAATTTCCTGAAGGCGCTCCGGTTTACTTGGTAAGAGGTAAGGGCTGCCATGTCTGGGATATTGATGGCAATGAATTCATCGAATACGGGATGGGCCTCCGGGCTGTGTCATTGGGACATGCCTACGAGCCGGTCGTTGCTGCTGCCCATCGACAGATGCTTCTTGGGAGCAACTTCGTTCGGCCAGGGATCATCGAACTGGAATGTGCTGAAGAACTACTCAGCATTGTGACTGGGGCGGAGATGGTGAAATTCGGAAAGAATGGCTCTGATGTCACGAGTGCTGCCATTAGACTCTCGCGTGCCTATACAGGGCGCGATCTCGTTGCCATCTGCGAAGACCATCCTTTCTTCTCGGCCGATGATTGGTTTATTGGCACCACTCCGGTCGTTGCTGGCATCCCAAATGTTATTCGAGAGTTGACGGTAAAGTTTAGATACAACTCTATCGAAAGCGTAGAATCGCTTTTTCAGAAGTACCCAGGGAAGATTGCATGCCTGATCATGGAACCTGAAAAGGAAATAGAACCAGCGGACAATTTCCTTCACGAAGTTCAGAGGCTATGCGGAATCAATGGAGCCGTCTTCATTCTTGACGAAATGATTTGCGGATTTCGTTGGCACCTCGGGGGGGCGCAGCAATACCATAACATTATTCCTGACCTATCGACATTCGGTAAGGCGTTTGGGAACGGTTTCTCTATCGCAGCGCTTGCCGGCAAGAGAGAGATCATGCGCCTTGGCGGCCTAGAGCATGACAAGGAACGTGTATTTCTGCTGTCTCTCACACACGGTGCAGAGCATCATTGTCTGGCAGCCGCTCTTGAGGTAATGAATATATACAAGCGGGAACCGGTGATTGACTCTCTCTGGCGTCAGGGTGAGCGTCTTGTCAGGGGGATAAAAAGGTCAATCAATGCACACAATCTGACCGACTTCTTCCTTGTATCAGGAAGGCCGTGCGCCCTCGGCTATACCACGCTGGATAGTGAGAGGCGACCGTCGCAACCGTTCAGAACATTGTTCCTTCAGGAAACCATCAAGCGCGGCCTCTTGGCCCCATCATTAGTGGTGAGTTATTCGCATACCGACGCCGACATTGACAGAACAATTGAAGTCATTCACGAATCGCTGAATGTCTATCGGAGAGCATTGGAAGAAGGGGTTGAGAAATTTCTTCTTGGGCGCCCGGTGAAGCCTGTGTGGCGACGTTGTAACTGACCATAGTTCTTAGGCCATCCGCTCGACTGACGTTTCCCCCGAAGACGGTGTCAGTTCAGCGGTCCCGGAAGAGATGAGTGGACCCACCGCCTGGGTTGCACGCCCCTTAAGCCGGCCAGTGCCGAATTGGCGCCGGCATGGTTGAACGATTCCACTCTGCCGTATTAGAACTAAAATCTCCATAAAAATGCTGACTTATCAGGACGTGATTGCTGTTGGAGAGTGATAAATAGGCTAACTTAAAGAGAAAAGTGCATCTTTAGGGTTACGTTATTATACGTAGAATTCTTAGTGCTACTCCGCTACGTCAGCTAACTCCGTGGATAAGAATAAACTGAATTGAAAGCGCTAAATGATTGTCAGGCTATAGGACAACGGTTTTTTTATTCAGATAAGAGGCATTACGGCTCGTGAACGCTTCGGGGACAGCCTCGCCCTCAGACGACTCACAAAGAGCTGGAATACCTCAATCAGGGGGCTAGATCTTACGACAGCAATCGACCACAATCGTCCGACAGGAAGAGCTAAAAATTCCTTATGTTTCACGGCGGGTATAGGTAGCCGTGTTTCGTGATCCCTAACTAAGTGTGGAAGTCTTAAATGGGACTGAAAGGGCGAAGCTGTGAGTGATAGATCCTATTC
>DASQFV010000026.1:0-7078 GCA_035632975.1 Nitrospiraceae bacterium | reverse complement strand
GTTCAACCGCGTTCTTCACGAAGGCGACGAGCGGGCTCGCGGAGGCGGCTGGAATTCGACACAGGCGGATGTGTCCGATCCCCTTCCTGTCGATCTGCACGGCGATCGCCACCAGGGCCTTGCTTCCCAGGTGCCGGCGGCCTCCTCCCGCCTCGACGCCCACCACATATGTTTCGTCCACTTCAACTTGGCCTCCCAGCCGGTCCCAGCCCGGCCGCACCATTGCGTACCGGAGCTTCTGCAGCCACAACCACGCCGTCCTGTAACTGCCAAGCCCCAGCAGGCGCTGCAGCCCCAAGGCGCTGAGTCTATGCTTCTGATCGGTCATCCACCACATGGCTCGGAACCAGTCCTGCAATGGAAGTCGGGTTCGATGGAAGATCGTCCCCGCCGTGACCGAGGCTTGGTGTCCACACTGGCGGCACATCAAGAGGCATCGTGTGGTTGTCCAACTGCCGCTGGTCTTGCACTGGGGGCAACAGAACCCGGTCGGCCACCGCAGCTGAGCCAGGTAGGCACGGCACGCGCCTTCTGTGGCGAAGCGCTGCTCGAACTCGGCGAGGGTCCGCATAATATATGCCCTCCACGGTGTGACTCCACTGCGCCTGGGGCGTACTGGAGTCAAGTGCATAGCCAATTTGCGCGCAAGATATACAAGTAAGGTGTTGAATGTCAAGCAGGCAGAGGCGCCTTCCCGATCATGTGTCCCATCCTTGCGATGCGTCTCAACGGCCCACGCAACTGTTCGGGCTTGTTCAGTCAGTGCACATGGTCGTCTGGCGGCGGCCGGATTTCCTTCTCCCGGTTGAGTTGATCGATCTGCCGCATCAATTCGTCGATGTTTGTCCACCCAGCCCCGTCCGCCGAAAGGATCCAGCGTGCTCGCAAATAGCCGTAACGGTCCATCAGGAACTCCATGTGTTTCGGTGTTGTTCCCTCGCCGGCCAGATCGGGATTGCTGAGGGTTCTACGGAATAAGGCGTAGCTGCGGACGATCTCCGGCGCACCTTGCGTTACCACCGGGAACGGCATATCTGCCGTGATCGCCGCCAGATCTTGCGGGTTGAGGCCATTCACGGGCACCGCCAGCACCACCGTATTGCCGCCGCGGAGCGTGGCGTATGCTAGCCGCAGCTGATCGAGCCTCGTGCGCGACTCCGGCCATGAAAACAGGACCAGCAGCACCGTTTTTTGCCGGCGGAAGTCCTTCAAGGTGCCGCTCGCACCGTCATGCGCGGAATAAGAGAAGTTCTGCGGGGCCATGTAGGGCTGATTGGGAGCGACATAGGGATTGATAAGGCGCGCCTGATAGCCGCGGGACAGAGCATGGAGAAAGTTCACGACGTCCCAGCGATCCTCTTCCGAGAGTTCGTCGGAAAACTCCGGCATGCCCGTACCGGGAATACCGTAGGTCAACCAGTGGAAAAAATCCCCTGCGGTATGCAGGGCGGTGTGCGGCTCCGTGAGCAGATCCACCGGTTGCTTAGGCAAGGTCTTGGCCTCAACGCCATTGCCCTTGGCTTGGGGTCCGTGGCAGGGCACGCAGTTCGCGGCGAACAGGGTCACACCGTTGGCCACGGAAATGGCATCGAACGGGACCGGCGTCTTGCGGTAGGTTTCCGGATAGGCCGGAACGGCAAGGGGAGGCAGCGCCACGGCCAAGGCACAGGCCGCCAGCGCGGCCGGGATGGCAATGCGCCACTTCGTCTCCCAGCGCTTGGTCCGACCGAGTGCGACTGTCCCACCTGCCAGGACAAGCAGCGCAACTCCGACCCCCGCGCGGATCATCACGCTCAACTGGCCCCAAGTGGCGTCGATTGAGAACCGGAATGGATAGGGCCAGTTCTCAATGACGTCATGCTTTGCCGGTACGGCGTTCGCCAGCATGGTCGCCGCCAACACCAGCGCCGCCGCGAGCACGACTTCGACGGTGACCCACCTTCGAAGTCCTCGTCCGCCGGCCGCAGCCACATCGGCGTTCTGGCCGAGTGACGGCATCCAGACGAGGCGCGCGCGCGCGGCGATCACGAGAATCACCGCGAGCAGCGCAAGCTTTGTATTGAGAAACCAGCCGTAGCTCGTCGCGACCAATGAGGCGTAGATCGTATCCACCATGCGATCGGCAACGATGATGCCGGTGGCAACGACAGCGATCATCACGGGCAACGCCATCGCCGAGAAATGCTTCAGGGTCTGGATGCCGGACCGGTCCGCATCCTCGCGTGATCGCTTCCCGGTGGCAGCGAACAGGATCGTAAGAAAGGCCGGTAGCCCTCCGAACCAGACGCTCGCCAGAACGATATGTAGTGCGTAAGGCAGTACTGATGTGACTGACAGTTCTCCAGCTGCGGAATGGCTTGCGAGCGATGCCACAGCCAGCGTGAGCGCGGCGACGGTCGCGCACAACACATACTTCCAACGCGCCCAAGTTGAGAACCGAACGTAGAGGGCCACTCCGAATAAGAGAAGCGAAAGGGCCGCGCGCCCTATCCATATGTGTCCGATACGGGTATTCTGCAGGAGTCCAAACCAAAGGTCCGGTTGCCAGACGCTTGCGGCAACGCCCGTGACCTGCGCCGTGGTCGTGGCAAGCAAGCCCACCAAACCCATCAGCAGCGTGACCGCCAGCCACGGTAACGCCCGCTCCAGGTGGGCAAACCATGGGGCGTCGAAGGCCGTTTTCGTGCGCCCGGCAATCGCAAGAAAGACGCAGCCGCCGATCAGGATCATGTTGGATGCAAGCGCCAGCCAACGGATAAGCGCCGCGCTGACCTCGATGACCTCGATCATTTCTCTTGCAATGTGCCCTTTACCGTGAAGTCGAAGGACGACTGAATCACGTGACCGTCCAAGGATAGTACCCGGAACTTCACTGAGTACTTCCCGGGCGCCAACCCCGGCAACGGCAGGACGATGGATTTCTGGTCATCCGGAGCCAGTTGAGGTTTGACCTCGGTGACGGGATTCTTACCGGTGTCGAGCACGACAAGCGACGCGTAGGCGCTCTCTATTTCCTCGTTGAACCAGAGTCTTACTTGTGTTGGCGCCTTGGCGAGGACAGCCCGGCGCGGTGGCTCTGTCTTGACCAGCGCTGCATGCGCCAATGCCGGGGCGGCATACACGCACATCACCATCGCCATCACCGCGCTTACCACGACGTGCTTGCACGCCTGAACCGCCCATGGTTCCATCGGACCTCCTCCTCGTCCTCGACTGCTGCGCCTGAGCGAAACAGCCGGTCATTTGGCCATCTTCTTTCGGCGCATCGCTCTCCAGCGACTGGATGGCCGGCTACCTACGAAACGGTGCTCAGCGAGGATTTGCGACGACCGCGCAGGAAAAAGAATATCGCCGCTCCACCGGCAATCGCTACGAGCGGGACTATGACCATGCTGTAGTGCATGAAGTGCGAAACCACTCCCGATTCTCCTATCGAGATCGGGAATCGCGCGACATGCTCCTGCTTGCCGCCCACGGTGACCAAACCGATGAAGTTGCCGGGCTTGTCGAAGCTGTATTCGAAATTGATGAAGCCGCCTGGGTATACCTTGGCCGGTAGGTGAAGGACCGTGACGGCCTGAAGATCCTGTTCCGAACCCGTATCCTTGATGACCCGGACCTCGACGGGCAACGAGCGGAGTTCCCCTTCGATATAATCGAGCACCATCACCGTGCGGCCAATCCCTGGCATGTCCCCGCAGAGTTCCTGCCGGGCTGTGTGGTCAGGCTGATAGCCGGTAAGGTGCATGCCGTAGGGTCCGAGCTTGAGTATGCAGAAGTTTTTGTCCAATTCGTGAAAGTGCTGGGCCTGTGCAGAGAAAGGAACTCCGATCGCCAACATCAAGAAGCACACGCATGCAGGTTTCAGAAATTTCAAAGACATCGTCAGTATCCTCATCATTAATATTTTATTGGGCGCTCTCAACTTCCTCGTTGAACCAAAATCCCACCGATGTGGCGCCTTGGACCGAATGGCCGGCCGCCTATGAAACGGTGATTCCCGAAGGTTTGCCACGACCGCGCAGAGCAAAGAAGATCACCGCTATAACAACGGCAACCCCTGCGAACGCGATCATGAAGTAGCCGGGGGGCAACGGTAGTTTCGTTTCCCCTACCGAGAACGGGAATCGCGAGACAAGCTCCTTCTTGTCGCCCACGGTGACCAGACCGATGAATTTGCCGGGCTGGTCGAAGTTGTATTCGAAATTGACCGTGCCGTTGGGGTAGACCTTGGGCGGCAGGTGAAGGATCGTGATGGCCTGAAGATCTTGCTCCGAGCCCGTATCCTTGATGACCCGAACTTCGGTGGACAAAGGGCGGAGTGCATCTTCCATATAATCGAGCACCACTACCGTGCGGCCGGTCGCCGGAATGTCCTCGCAAAATTCTTTATTGCGTGTGTTGTCGGGCTGATAGCCGGTGAAGTGCATATTGTACGGGCCGATCGTGAGTCTGCACATGTCCTCGGCCAATGCCAGTCCTCCGTGAGCCTGGACCTGTGTGGAGAAGAGACCCCCGATCGCCAGCATCAAGACGCACAAGCCGGCAGGTTTCAGAAATTGCAGAGACATTGTCAGGAACCTCCCTCTGGAATTGTGAACCATGTGATCGCGGGCCGGAACGTCTAGTCGCCTACGAACGGCGGACAGCCCACCAATTCCGCAGCCACTGCGATCGTACGAGCTTGTACACGAGCACGGCAAGTAGCAGCACTCCGATCAGCGGGCCTACCACGGCACGCATAGACTTCTGATAATCGATCATGTGTACCCGCAAGAGATACTGCGGACGCCGCATCAGATTCTGCTTTTCCGCCGCTATGGTCACGGTGTACAGGCCCTCGTCCAGCCTGACTTCGCCCCTGAGCACTCCGTCCGGGTGGGTGCTCGGACGCACGTCTGCAACAATCTGATCTTCTGCCTCATTGCTCCCGTTCCCCTTCACGACCCGCATACCTACTGGCTCGTTGCGCAGCGCCGGGTCCACGAGGTCCACCACCAGGAAGGTGTCGCCTTCCTTGGGAATGTCCGTGCAGTATTGATCTTTCAGCTCGTATTGCGGCTGATAGGCGCTGAAATGCACCAGGCTCTCACCGACCCGGCGCAGGCACGGGTCGTCTTCTCCGCTCGCGGCTCCGTGTGCAGCGGCTGCGCCGGGGTGGTACAGTGCGGCAACAAGAATGAGCACGATAGAGCCTGCCCGTGTCACTTGCCTCATCATAATATGCCGGACCCTCCTGTTTTGGACCTTGCGATGATCCGCTGCCCCGTGCGGCTCAGCGATCCCGGTGCGTAATTGCTTGGATACCGAAATGTCACATCAGGTGACATCACCATGATGCCACTAAAACAGGGCAAGATTCTACCCCCCTCCCTTCCGCACAAAGCAAGCGAAAAACCCGAATAAGTTTTTCTGCCGGATTCGACCAAGGCTGCGGCTGTCCCATATGAACCCGCTGCATGACCGGCGTCAAGGGTTCGAACATGGGATTGAGCTATAGACTCGGAGATGCGTTCATACCGTACGACGCCCAACCATCTTTGACTTGCCGGTGTCGGATGGGCGACAATTGCGGACGTGACGTGTGTTCCCTTTCATGAGGCCCCCAATTTATAGTGACATCGACCTTGCGGATGGACTACCGCTTCAGCGAAAGTTGTATCTACAGTTGTATCTGATGAGGCGTCAGACGATGTCGAAAAAACGCTCACGAACAGCACGACCAAAAAAGAGTCGACCCTGCGGCAATTCTTTTTCTTCGGTCCCGGTGGGATTTCTCAACATATGTTCCAAACCGTCGCACTGAGTGGCAGTCGCGGGGAACGACAGCTGTTCTCCGACGTCAGCGTGACGGTCAAGCCAGGAACTCTGCTGGCTGTGTTGGGTGCGAACGGGAGTGGGAAAACCAGCTTCCTCCGCATGCTGTGCGGCCTGTTATTGCCCGATGGAGGCGCGATCCTTTGGCAGGGGAAAGACATCCGCCAACTCAAGGAACTCTATACTGCCCAACTCACCTATATAGGGCATCTCAACGGAATCAAGGATGAGCTAACTCCGGCCGAAAACCTCAAGCTCTCTGCCTGGCTGGCTGGTGATGAAAGTTCCGGCGCAATCGTGCAAAAGGCGTTGGAGGCCGTTGGTCTGGGGCAATCGGTTCATCGTCTGCCGACGAGGGTACTATCGCAAGGACAGAAGCGCCGCGTGGCGCTGGCGCGTCTCTGGCTTTCCACGCGTCCGTTATGGCTCTTGGATGAGCCGTTCTCTTCACTCGATGTTGCGGCCGCAAGTTACTTGACCCAACGCCTGCAGGCGCATCTGAGTAATGGCGGCATGGTGGTCGTCGCCACGCACCAGGAGATTGCCCTCCCAACTGATTCCGTCCAGCATCTGAGGCTGGCTGGATGAGCCAGCCCAGCATGAGTGAGGCATTGCGCGGGGTTGTCCGGCGGGATCTTCTGCTGGCCATGCGGCACCGTTCGGATGTCGCGATGTCGGTTTTCTTCGTCGTCATCGTTGCGAGCCTATTTCCGTTGGGGGTCGGGCCGGAGCCGGCGGTTCTGAGGATGATCGCCTCCGGTGTGCTCTGGGTCACGGCCCTGCTGGCTTGCCTGTTGTCACTGGGGCGCCTATTTACGGCTGATTATCTCGATGGCGTGTTGGAACAGACGCTCTTGATACCTCAGCCTCTGGCGGTTCTGGTCGTCGGCAAGGTGTTCGCGCACTGGGTGATCTCTGGGTTGCCAGTGGTCCTGCTCTCGCCTCTCCTTGGCTTGCAATTCGGCCTTGGTGGGGACTCGCTGGGGGTGTTGACGTTATCGCTCTTGCTTGGTACGCCGACGTTGAGTATGATTGGGGCCATCGGTGCCGCGCTGACTCTTGGATTGCGTGGGAGCGGCTTGCTGGTTGCCCTCCTGGTGCTCCCCCTCTTTGTTCCGGTGCTGATCTTTGGGGCCGGTGCCGTCACGAGCAGCTTGGCTGGAATCGGCAGCGAAGCGAATTTGTCGTTACTCGGAGCCTGTTTCCTGCTCTCACTCGCTTTTGCGCCATGGGCCACGGCTGTTGCATTGCGCATCGCGTT
>DASQFV010000025.1:0-2938 GCA_035632975.1 Nitrospiraceae bacterium | reverse complement strand
CATGCAACCTGTTCTGTGCTTGTCGTCAAGGACGAGGCGGCACCGTTGCGGCGGATTATCTTGGCGACCGATGGATCTGGCGCATCGGCCAAAGCACTGGCGTTTGTGCTGACCAAGTTTCAGCCGCATCGTTCGACCGGCAAAGGCAGGCGGGTGCCGATTCATGTGAGCGTGATCCATGTGATGCCGTTCATCAAGTACCCAGGGTTGAAGAAGGCAGGACGCAGGCTGGTGGAACAGCGCGTGCGGAAGCTGATCAAGGCGGGATTTACGGCCGAGCCTGTGTGCCAGCTTGGAAAACCTGCTGAAGAGATCATGAAGGTGGCCTCCAAGCAGCATGCTGATCTGATCGTGATGGGGGCCAAAGGCCTGGGCGCCATCGCCCGGTTTCTCCTCGGGAGCGTTTCGACGCGCGTGGTGCAGCACGCGAACTGTGCCGTGCTCATCGTTCGATGACAGAGCAGACCTACCGGAGAAGCTCCGGACGGTAGTTCTTGTAACCGAGGCTGAGAGCAGGGTATTATAGCGTCAAGTGTCTTAGCTGCGCACAACCGCCAGGGGGCCGCTTACACATTTCAAGAACGTATTGACAACCTCGTCATCCTCGTATTTACTTAAAGACGCTGTGGCAACGATCCGTTTATTTTCCTCCATTCTCGTCTTCGCGCTGCTTGTCTGCACCGTACTCCCGGCCGCGCAGATCGGATGGCCTTTCAATAGCCTGTGCGGTTCGACCGGCAATACTGAGAGTGAGCAAGCCTGCGAGTTCAGTGACACCAGGGCGGCAACCGATTTCGAGGACGATTCGCCGCAAGAGACGCCGGGGGACTGCGTTGCTTCTCGAGTGAGTGTGTCGGATTGCGAATCAAGCCGCTCGCATACCTCGATGAACGAAATTCCTCCGTCCACCCTTCTGGTCATCCGGCTGTTTCATCCTCCGACCGCACAGAGTTAGCGCAGCGTCGACGGTCTGGTTCGACTTCGATCTCGATCGAACAACCTAATCGTGACTCCGAAGGAGGCAGCACATGCCGACTCGGCTTTGGAATTGTGTCGTATTGATGACTGTGATGGTGGTGGGGACGAGCGTGACGCCGATGCCGTCCTTTGCCCAGGTAAAAGGACAGGTACCCACGTTCGACCTCGACCGCATCATCGATTTGGCGTTGGAACGGAACCCTGCGATCTTGAGCGCCCAAAGCGTGATCGAACAGAATGAGGGCATGCGGATCCAAGCCGGCGCCTATCCCAATCCCACGATCGGCGGCAATACAGGGAGTGGCACGCTTCGAGACCCCAGCACCGGGCCACGTGTGAACGAGTATGGCATGTCGCTGCATCAGACTGTGGAATGGCCAGGCATGCGGGCAGCCCGTCAGGATGCGGCGGAAGCCGGTCTGGCCAGCGCGACGGTCGGCCTCGCAGCAGCCAAGCTCAATCTCATTGCGGAGGTCAAGCAGGCATTCTACGAACTGCTCCTGGCGGAACGGACGGTAGACCTTCTTCAGCAAAACTTGGAGATTGTTCAGGAAGTGGCGCGCATTGTAAAAGCCCGCGTCCGATCCGGCGAAGGCCCTCAATTCGAAGCGGTGAAAGCGGAAGTGGAGGTGCTCAAAGCCAAGCAAGAGCTGATGAAAGCCAAGAATGCTGTGCGGGTAAAACTCGTCGGATTGGACACTTTGACGGCGGGGGCCTTGGGGACTCGGTACAAGGTGCAAGGAGATTTCCGGTTACTCCGGGATCGTCTGGATCCGGAGCAGATGGCGATGAGGGACCTGTCGCAACATCCCATCCTCAATCGCCAGGGAAAACTGGTAGAGCAGGCTGAATTTACCGTCACGAAGGAGCGCCAGGCCCGTGTGCCGAACGTGACCTTGTTTGGGGCGTATGCCAGAGAGACAGGTCGTGAGGGGATGGTGGCGGGCGTGAGTCTGCCGACGCCCCTATGGTATCGGCAGCAAGGGCACATTGCGGCGGCGCTCGGTACTCAACGAAAAGAAGAAGCAGAGCTGATTCGTGCCAAGAATGAACTCGCCCGTGCCATCAACCAGCACGCTCGAGAAGCGGAAACGGCGCAAGAACAGATCCTCGTCTACGAGGAAGGGCTCTTAAAGCAAGCGCAAGAAGCGCTTCGCATCGCCCAATTGAGCTTCCGACAGGGCGCCTCCAGCCTCCTGGAGGTCCTGGACGCCCAACGGGTCCAACGCCAGATCACCGTCGATTACAACCTGGCGCGCTTCGAACTCTCCCTGGCGCTCACACGGTTTGAGCGCGCCGTGGGCGGTCCGCTCTAATTGCGAAAAGAACGGATGAGCAGCATGGTCATTTCTCCCGGCCGATGTACGAATCGATGCGAGCCTCATGCGCGCCTGCGAAACCGTCTGAGTGTGACGAGTAGGGTCTTCTTCGGCATGCTTCTGTTGGCGTCCTCCACTGGCTGTGACCGTGCGCCGGCCCCGGCGGAGGAGAGCGGAGAGAAACGTTCGTCGGAGGAGGCACGTCTTGTTCGGCTCCCGCCAGAAGAAGTCATCCGGTCCGGTGTGACGGTGGAGCCGGTCAGACGAACGGAATTTCGTACCTACCGCACCTTTCCCGGCGTCGTACGGCCGAACGAACATGCGTTGGCGAATATTACGACCCTCGTGCGTGGGCGGGTGGCCGAGGTGCATGCCGAATTGGGACAGGCGGTCGTGCACAATACGCTGTTGGCGGTGCTCCATAGCAGTGATCTCGGACTAGCCCAGTCTGCTTACCTGAAGGCCCGGGCACGACGACACGTGGCGGAGCAGGCCTATCAGCGGGCGGAGTTTCTTTTCAAAGAGAAAGTCATCGGCCAGGCGGAGGCGCAGCGTCGCGAAGGAGAGATGCTCAGTATCCGAGCCGAAGCTCAGGAGGCGCGCGCAGGACTCCGGTTGTTAGGCATGGACGACAAGGAAAT
>DASQFV010000024.1:0-6390 GCA_035632975.1 Nitrospiraceae bacterium | reverse complement strand
GTGTCCGCTTTTATACATTCGGGACTTGATAACTACCGTAAAATGGGCGAGTGAAGGCCGCCAGTCGAACAAACAATGGAGGGGGATACCATGCTTCGTAAGATACTTTCGCTCTTCTCGCTTTTCGTGATACCCGCCGCCGGGCTGATGTTCCCTTTGGACGCGCAATCTGATCTTGCGGACCCCGAAGATATCGCTCATATGAAATCTGGCCATAAAAAGGTCGAGGGAGTCGTGATTGATATGAAGTCCGGTCTTTATACCGTCAAGACGCCTACGGGCGCTACGCTCACTCTGACCGAAGCGGCGGCCGTTCGTCACGGTCACGGCGTTCCTAAAGTCGGGGATGAAATGACGCTCTGGGTCAACGAAGGCAATATGGTCATCGATGCCCATATGAAAGGGCAGTCCGACAAGGCTCATCGCTTCATTTCCGGTACGCTCGCATCGATTGATAATGCCAAGTCTCAGATGACGCTCTCGACGTCAGGCGGTGAGAAGAATTTTAAACTCAAACCCGAGAGCCGCATGTTCAAGAATATTGCCGCCGGCGCTCAAGTGACCATAGAAGTGAATGAGACGGGGGAGGTCATCGATCTCCATGAGAACAAACAGTAAGCGTCACGCGCGTGAACGTGGGCGAATAAGGGTACGACATCGGGATTCATGAATTCCTCATATAACAAAGGCCCGGCGCCTTTCGGAGCCGAGCCTTTTGCTTCAGAAGCTCTCCATGGTTTCACGGCGCCGAGAGCAGGGGGTCGCGGTTTTTCCATGGCTGGTTCTAAAAGCCTCTACACGCTACTGCACTGCCGGAACCGTGCGTACGAGGAAAAGCCCTAGCCGTGCCCCATATCTTCCGGCGCATGCAGCATCAGCCGTCTTTGACCAACGTGTGGTTGATGGTCTAGGCTTCGATCGAGCATAACCAACCAATATTCTTCTCGTTGCTGGGGTCTACACACACCAAAACTAGGAGCCCTCCTAGCTCCGCCGACTCTCCGGGAAAGATATAGATTACATAACGGTAGGTTGTTCATCGGAACCGAGGAGGTTCTCATGGTATCCATCCCAAAAGTCGTCGGTGTCCTGTCGTGTGGGTTGTTACTGGGCCTGGGTCTGTACCTGAATGGCGGCCACACTATCAAGGGCGAGGTGGTGCGCGTTGAACCCAGTTCCTATTTTGTCAAGCAATATGACGGTGATCAAGTGCGTGTGCATATCGATGACACCACCCGAATGACCGGACGCATTGGCCAGGGAGAGCATATTGAGGCGAAAGTGAACAATGAGCATCACGCGCTGGCGATTCGCCAGGCCAAATAGGCCCTTAATCTGTCAGCGATCCAGGAGAGCCTCCCATTGGGAAAGAAACCACGGGCTTCGTCCTCGCCCGCGAAGCCATTCAGGCCCTGTTGGAACGCGGGAGCACGCGCACGGTTGAGGAGCGAGACCTCATCGAGTTCAAAGCCGTTCTCTACCCGCAACAACCGCCTGCGAAGACCTGCCGCTGCTGAGCGGCACTCCAGCAGCGCTCACAGAGTTCGACGGGGGAATGGGTCATCCCATCGACGCAAGCGATTCGCCACTGGGCTACCGTCCCACAGTCAGAACAAGCGCCGACGAGTGGCCTATCCGTCCTACGCTCTTGGGTCAGCATGGGACACCATCTTTCTGTTCGGACGTGCGCGACGATTGCAGACGGCTGACATGAACTCCTTCTCGCCCTTGCGACTCGCCAGATTCCTCCATAATCGAGCCGGAAACGGTTCCGTCTTAGCTCGGTACAAATCGCATTGAATCTTGCGCAACTCTCCATTCAAGAAATCCACAGTGTGTTCCAAGTCAATGAGCCGGTCTGTCCCCAAGGACTTTCCTATTGTGAACATCATGTCCTCCCTTCTTGCATTACACCGTACAATGCCGAATCACTCCGATGAGAATACCTTCGATATGAAATGCATCTGAAGGTCTCACTATTATCGGCTGCATCGCCGCATTCGCAGGATGCAACTCAATGTGTGAATCCTTCTTGAAGTAGGTCTTGATCGTCGCGTCATGATTGACCAGCGCAACGACGGTCTGCCCGTTCCTGGCCGTCTCCTGTTTCCGCACCACCACAAGATCGCCGGGGAGAATGCCGTCATCTTTCATGGATTCCCCTTTGACGCGGAGTGCAAACGTATTTCCACCACGCAACATGCTGGGTGGGACATCGATAAGTTCGGACTCGGGGACCGGCTCTATCGGTGAGCCGGCTGCCACCATCCCCGCCATGGGAATTTCAGATGATCGACCCAACTGATCCAACGTGACCTGGACCATTCCAGGAATGCGCCGCATCCCCGCTTCATAACGCGCTACCGACACGCGCGTAGTCCGCAACGCATCAGCCATTTGCTGTTGCGTCAGCCCCAGTTGTTCTCGCACTCGTTTGAAATCCGCGGGCTTCATGTGTAGCCAATGGTTACATATACTGCGATAGCCTGTCAAGCTCCTTCAATAGACTCCTAATAATGAAGCAAAAACCCCAATCTGGCGTGGAGTCTGTGCATAACCAAGTGCGAAACACCGCAGCAGGATGGGCGATCCATCGCACCGACCCAGCAAACGACAATGGACATCTAGTATTTGTAGCTTCTGCTGGGTTTAACCCTTAGGACCACCATATCTTGTGGTGCTATCCCTAATGAAACCAATGCCTAAATTCTAGGCAAAGACGTATTGGGGGTAGAGAAATGCGCGGTATTTTGGTAGCAGGGCGACCTTATTCACAGACTTATCCACAGAAGTTGGGGAGAGGGTTTGTGAACATTTTTCTTGACCTTTTTCACCTGACATAGGACCTCACGTTTCACTGTTTCCTCCATAAAGAGCGTCTCGAGTGGGGAGAAGTTCAGGGTCAAGACACGCGCGGGTTGTTCCCCGCTGTCCCACGGCTGATGGTCTTCTTTCAGAAAGGGCGGCCAAGCCAGCTGGCGGCGGACCATAGCGGCAATGCACTCCAGCCGCGTTTCATAGTTGCTGTCCCTGTGACTTTCCCTTAGAATCCAGCGCACAGTCGATCTGCAGGAGGTGCCCCATGCGATACTTGGCGCTCCCCTTCCTTCTCAGTCTCCCTCTTGCCGCTCACGCCGGCAATATCAAGGACACAGACCTCATCACGAGCAACACCTTTTTCCTCCCGCCGACGACTGCGAACACGGTCTTCATTCAAGCGCGCAATTCGTCCGACAACCAAGGGGTGTCGCTCACCGATCTCGGTTCACGCCTGACCGCAAAGGGCTATCAGATCATCCAAGACCCCAGCGCGGCGCACTACATCATGTTGGCCAACATTGTGTATTGCAATGTCACGAAGCCGGAAATGCCGGTCGAGAATATCGTCGCCGCGGGGTATGGATCGGGCATCGGCTCCTCGATCATGGGTGGCCTGCACGGTCTGACCGGCATGGCCAGTATGGCGGGCCCACAGGGTGCACTGATAGGGACCGCCGCCGAATTGGGGCTGAGCGCCATTGAAGGCGTCGGCAGCGCCATTGGCAGCATGTTCAGTGGGCCTTCAACACCGAAGATGCCGGACGACGTAAATTACGCCTGCGTCGCAGATCTGCAGATTACGGAACAGGGCGCCACGGCTTCCGATCCCCCCGCTGCAAAATCCGGCAGCGGCGCGCAACCAGGTGTCTACCAGACTCGTCTCGCCGCCGACGTGCATCAGAAAAAACTCGATGAGGGCGAAGCGACACCTTTGCTGCAGCAACGGTTGAGCGCGGCGGTCGCGGGAAATTTCTGATCATGTATTCAAATGTTGCCATTCTTCATCGCCTCACGGCTTACGCCTCACCTCTCATGCTGATGCTGTTCCTTCTCGTGCTTTCTACCGGCTGCTCCAACATCATTCGTTCCGGCCTTATGAACAGCAACACGGTCTTCCTCGACCCCAGCATGAACCGCACCGCCTACTTGCAAATTCGCAATACGTCGGAGAATCAGAACCTCACGCTGGGCGAGGTGCAAAGTAAGCTCACCACGAAGGGCTACCAGCTCACAAAGGATCCAGGGCAGGCGAACTACTGGATTCAAGCCAAGGTGGTCTATTGTCACAAGGCCGCCGAAGGCGTCACGCCGGAATCCGTCGCCACGGCGAACTTTGGCGCCGGCATCAGCAGCGGCGGCGGCGCCATGGTTTCTACCAAGTCAACGGCCGTCGATCAAACAGGGAGAATGATGCCCAGCGGCATGCCGCTGGGAGGGATGATGGGCATGGGCGCGATGCCCATGGGTGGCGGAATGCCCGACATGAACGCCATGATGGCACAGGCCATGGCCATGAGTGGTGGGCGAGGAGGCTTTCCCGGTATGCAGATGCAACAGGCTCCGAAAGAAGATGGCGTGACCTACCTCTGCGTGACCGACGTGCAAATTACCGATCGCAAAATGGGCAAACCCTTAGGCCAGCCGATGGCGGGACAGGCGACGACCGGACCGAAAGTCCAACAGATGCGCATGGTCGGTCACGTGCGGCAAAAGGATTTAGATATTCCCGAAGCCACGACGATTATTCAGGAAAAAATCAGCACCGGTATTGCGGGCATGTTCTAACTAGGATAGACAGCTCAGGCTTGAAACCCGCGCGGTCACAAAAAAAGAGGGCCACTTGCGTGGCCCCCTTGAAGTGCCGCTGCGGAGCTTGCTTACTTCATCAACATCACTTCGGTCGCCTTCACTACTGCTGTCACCTGATCGCCTTGTTTCAATCCCATCTCGTCGATGGCTTCACGCGTGATTGCCGCGCCGAGATGGAATTGTCCCATTTTGACCGTCACCAAACCCATCGCTTCGCCTTTTTGAACCGATTCGACCTGACCCACAAAACGGTTCCGAGCGCTAAGCGTGGCCTGGCCTCCGCCCTTCATCAGCATGACCTCGGTGGATTTGATCACGGCTGTGACCTGGTCGTTTTGCTTCAACTTCAGCTCCTCAACGCCTTGATTGGTGACAGCCGCTACGATCTTTGTTCCCTGCGCATCGAGGGTTACGAGGCACATCGCCTCACCTGCCTTGATCGCAGATACGCGTCCCTGCAGTTTGTTTCTTGCACTGATCGCCATTCTCTGACCTCCTTGGGGTTATCTGTTCTTCGTCTAGAGCATGCGCCTTACAGCGGCTGCCAAGCAAGGGGACGCTGCGTCCAACCTGAGAGACCAGTTGAGAAAGTTAGACCCAGTTGAAAGTCTTTGCACTGACGCCAGAAGTATTTTAGGAGGTCGAACTGCCCGGCAATGGGCATTCTAGGAGGAGAAAAATAATTCTACGCTACAAAAACAAGCGCAATGAGAAAAAGGTCACTAGCTCTGATCGTCTTGGCACCGACAGACCTCGCACTTGTCAACCTTCTTGTGTTAACTCTCCTTGATTACCATCACCTCGGTTGCCTTAATCAGGGCGACCGCGCGATTCCCGACCTTCAGGCCAAGCTCATCAAGAGCATCACGCGTGATGACTGCAGTGATCTTGTTCTCTCCCACGTCCAAATTGACCTGAGCCATGATACGATCACGCTTGATAGCGGAGACAGTGCCGACCAATTTGTTCCTGCCGCTGACCTCCTCGCCTTCCGGTTTTTTCCCCAACCAGCGATCAAGGACTGCCTTTTTGAAGCGATACCGCCCACCGATCTTGGAGCTGGGAATTTTCCCCTCCCACATGTACCGGTAAAAGGTGGGGAGAGCGAGGCGCAGGTACTTCGCGGCCTCGCGAGCGGTTAAAACCGCATCTGGCCCCTGAGGCATCGGTGTGGGTCTGTGTCTTGCCATGCTGCCTCCTCTTTAACGCTCTGGCTCTTCCGTAATGAGCACCGCCACGTCCGGACGTTTGCTACCCGACATCTCCAGCCAATAGGATCGCTCTCGTTTTAACGGAAACCCCAGGCTCTTGTGAATCCGGCCGCAGTGCAAACGAGGAACGGTCCTGACCCGTTCGATCGGTTTTCCCCCGTCTATCACTTCAATCCAGAGGGTTGAGTCTGCAGAAATCCGGTACATGCCATCCTTCGGAACGGTCAGCCGAACAAAGCCTCCAAAAAGGTTTTCCACGTTCTCGCTCGGCTTCGTGTTTCCAGCCATGGCATTTTCCCGCCCTAGAGTCTGCCGGGACAGACTCTCTTTTCCCACAAGCCCGACCCCCGACAGAGGTTGAAGAGCCACCTCCAGTTTATGGATGCCGGGTTCAACTGCCGGGGTACTCTCCGGCTTTGGCAAAGCCTCGATCCTCGATCCCGGCCCATCCATCGCGGCTACAACTGCCTGCAATTCGAGGGATAGCTTCGTGCAGTCTTCGACGCTAGCAGGAGAATGGATATGGTCCGTTTGCGCGGACACGCTCATG
>DASQFV010000023.1:0-2313 GCA_035632975.1 Nitrospiraceae bacterium | reverse complement strand
GGGTTCAAGCTGCCAGATGAGATGGAAGCTCGCATTGAGAGCCTCATCGTCTCAAACGAGATTGCCCATCTACGGCCGACGGCTGATGCAATTGGGAAAGCCTATCGAATCGACGATGCCGAGGGGCGGTATATCGAGTTCGTCAAGAGGTCTCTCCCGAAGGACCTGGACTTCCAGGGGATCAACGTGGTGGTCGATTGTGCCAATGGCGCAGCCTATAAAGTCGCGCCAACGGTGTTGCGGGAACTCGGGGCGAAGGTCGAAGTGATCGGCAATAAGCCGGACGGGATGAATATCAATGCCGGCTGTGGCGCGGTCCATCCCGAACTGCTGCAGAAGGCGGTTCGCGAGCAGGGGGCTCATCTCGGAGTGGCGCTGGACGGGGATGCCGATCGCGCCATCTTCGTCTGCGAACAGGGACGCGTCGTGGACGGCGATCATATTATGGCGATGTTGGCGCTTGATCTTCATCGTCAGGGGCAACTAGCGAAGCAGACGGTGGTGGGGACCGTCATGAGCAACTTCGGATTGGAGCTTGCCATGACAAAAGCGGGTATCGCCCTCGCACGGACTGCCGTCGGTGACAGATATCTGCTCGAACGGATGTCGGCCGAGGGGTATAACTTTGGAGGGGAGCAGTCGGGTCATTTCATTTTCCTGGACCACAATACGACCGGGGATGGCTTGATTTCGGCATTGCAAGTCTTGTCGCTGATGAAGCGCACGGAGAAGCCCTTGTCCGAGTTGGCCCAAGCCATGACGGCGGTGCCGCAAGTATTACTCAACGTGAATGTGACGAAGAAGCCGAACCTCGACACAGTCCCAGAACTGCAACGCGCGATCCAGGAAAGTGACCAGCGTCTCAACGGCAGCGGACGCGTGTTGGTGCGCTACTCCGGGACCGAACCGCTCTTGCGGGTGATGGTCGAGGGTGAGTGCGATGATACGATTCGCGAAGTGGCCAATCGACTTGTCGCCGTCGTCAAAACTCATCTGAGTTAACAGGCTGCGAAAAATTATGTCGGCACGTTAGAGCTTTGATGGTCTGCATATGCGGCACAACAGGATGCACCCCTGCAGGATGCTCAAAAAGGTTGCCCAGCGAGGCCGCAGCGAGTGAAGGGCCGAGGCGTACCCTCTGGGGCGCACGGTGCGACGAATAAGGAGCACCAAGTCTGTGCGCGCCGCCGAGTGGTGAGGCGGCCGGGTCCCCGTTGAGGGTCTGAACGAAGTGAGAACGCCGCTGGCGGACTTTTTCAGCATCCTGGTAGGGTTGTCGCTCCCTATTGAGGGAAGCTCATGCTGCCATCCCTCACCGTTGCCTTCATCGCCGGGCTCCTCGTCGGATCACAGATTCCCTATTTTCCCCTGTCCGCCTCGTTCCTGCTCCTCCTCTCTGCGCTAGGCACCTTCGTCCTCGAACGACTCAATCGGTCCTCCGTCCGCCAGGCGACGTGGCTCTACGGAGCACTCTTGGTGGGAGTCGTCTATTGGGCAGTGGCTGTCAACCTGGCTGCCCATGACCCGATGGTCGAGCACTCCTCCAATACGGCGATCGAGGTGACCGGTCGTATCGTGGCACCCGTGCAACAGGCGCCAGATCGACTGGTCATGATCATCAGGTCGGACGATCCAATCGATGCGTCGGAAGCGACCAGACATGTCCGTCTAACCTGGCGCACACCGGATCGAATATTCTTTCAAGGCGATCGGGTCGGCTTTCGGGCAATGTTGCGCAGTCCGAGCGGGTCATTGAATCCTGGTGGATTCGACTATGCGGTCTATCTTGAGCGACAAGGGATCGATGCGATCGCCACGGTGACCGGATCCGAGGCGGTGCAGTTTCTTGAGTCTGGGCGTGCGCATGCCTGGTGGGCGATCTGGAATCAATTCGATCGATGGAGGGGCAGTATCCGCCTCGCCGCGCTGCAAACCCTTCCCCAGCCTTCGCTGGGGCTCTATGCGGGCATCATCATCGGTGATCGAGGGTATTTGGATCCAGATCTGCGTGATCAGTTCATGGTGACCGGAACGGTCCATCTCCTTTCTATTTCAGGGAGCCACTTGGGCCTCGTCGCGCTGCTCATCTTCGCGGTCGTCAGATGGGCGATGATTCTGTTGCCTGCTGATTGGCTTCTTACGCTGTCTCGGAGAATCACGCCGACTCGCATTGCCGCTGTCTGTACGCTCTTTCCTGTCGCAGGCTACGCCTGCCTGGCCGGGGCGGAACTGGCTACAATGCGGTCGTTGCTGATGGTGACTGTGGGGCTGAGTGCGATCTGGCTCGGGCAGGAGCGCCGTCTGTTCCATGCC
>DASQFV010000022.1:0-9899 GCA_035632975.1 Nitrospiraceae bacterium | reverse complement strand
CGACGCTGCTCAAGGGGCGGGGGATGTCTTCAGTCTGGGTCCCTTTCTCCTCGACGTAGATATTCTGCGCCGCGTGAGCCGCTGCGGTTTTTTGGACGTCGGCACTCAACTTTTTTGCCTGGGCTGCTTGTATCGCCAAGTCGTCAGCGGCGGTTTTGACGTCGGCCTTGGCGCTCTCAGCCGATTTTTTCGCGTCGCGCAGCTCCTGGTTCAGCAGATCGATCTGTTGCTGCATGACCTTGTTCCCGTCCTGCAACGAGGTGACCACCGACTCCTGCTTGGCCAGTTGCTTACGGAGCGACTCATTTTCCGCTTTGAACGGCGAGTCATCAGGCTTGCAACTGCTGGTCAAAAAACAGAGCGCGATCGCTCCGACCCACAAGCTCGCATTATTCATGATGGTTCGTCGCGAAATCGTGCAGCCGCGTTGCGAGATGAGCATGCGGAGCCGCGAGATCCCGAGGCGTACTTGAATAGTACGTCGAGGGGGTGAGCGGCGAGCCTGCCAGCCGAAGGCGCGTCGCAGCAGCGAATCCGCGATTGCAGTAGAACTGCTCATGAATAATGCGGGCAAAGGCCATTGTTTCGAGTGAGTCTTGTTCCGCACGTCATATCCCTCCATCTGATTTTCCGGATTATCCACGCTTCGCGCCGGCTTGTCCACGCCGGATTCCATGTTGACCGTTCCCAACCCGTATTATTCATGAGCGCTTCTGCTGCAGTCGCCGATCCACCGCTCTTGCGCGCGAAGCGTCGTTCGTGAAGCGCGAAGCGCAGGACGGAATGAGGGTGTCCGACCGTCGCATGCGAAATACGAGATACGCTTCACGAGGCACGCGCTTTAGGAACCAGAAGGAGGGCCGCTGCTTGCGCCCTCATGGGCTTGGACTGTAGCATGAGTCCATAATGCCGACCATCATCCGAAAAACCTTTTCCGTCCCGCCCCTTGGTTGCAATTGTTCGATCATTGGCGATCCAGTGACGAAGCAGGCCATCGTCGTCGATCCTGGTGGGGCGCACGAGCGGATCTTGCACGAGGTGCAGCAATTGGGACTGACGGTCACGCAAATCCTCCACACCCACGCCCACTTCGACCATTTCCTGGCATCCGGCAACATGAAGAACGCGACCGGAGCGATGCTGTGCCTGCATCAGGACGATCGTACGCTCTGGGAGAATCTGGAAATGCAATGCCGGATGTTCGGCGTTGCCTACGTGCCTGTTCCGATGCCCGACTACTGGCTCAAGGATGAGGAGAAGCTGCTGGTCGGCCAGGTCGCTGCTGTCGCACTCCATACACCCGGCCACACCCCCGGGTCCATGAGTTTTCATTTCCCGGTCGACAACGTGGTCTTGGCCGGCGACACACTCTTTCGCGGTAGCATCGGGCGCACCGATCTCTGGGGCGGAGACTTCGAAGCCATCGAGCAATCCATTCGAGAGCGGTTGTACACCTTGGAGGATGCCACGATCGTGGTGACGGGGCATGGACCGGAGACCGAAATCGGGTTGGAGAAGGAGACGAATCAGTTTGTCCGTGTCTAGCAGGATGCTGAAAGAGGATGTGGGATAGCTGGGATGATCCCCGTGCTCACGCAACGCGCGGCCTCAGAAGAATGAGAGGGGGCGGCCAGGTGCCCTTTTTGGTGGAATGACACCCGTGCTGATCCTATGCTCCCGGAGCCCGCACGATCAGAATGTGCTCGCTCGACGGCCGCAGTGGGACCAGGACCACCGAAGTTCTCGCGCACCGACATAGTTTTTCTCGGCCTGACAGCTCGCTGCAGGAGGTGTGACCATGATAGCATGCAAGCGGTTCATCCTCTCTATCTGTTTTCTCGGCGCGCTCGCGCTGCCGATTGCACAAGCAGGCGAATCTTCACCGGCAACATCGGAGCAGGTCACGATCACGGATGTACAGGTTCGCATCTCCGATCACGGGGCCGTGGTGCTCTTGCTGGCCGAAGGCAAGGCCATCCCGATTTTCGTCGATCTGACAGTCGCGCTGTCGATTCAAAGTGCGTTGACCGGCGAGAAGCTCTCTCGCCCCCTCTCTCACGATTTGATGCACACGATCTTGGATGCCTATGGCGGGAAGGTGCTGCGAACCGTCATCACGCTAAAAGGTGGTACCTATTATGGTGTGTTGACCGTTGCTGTGCAGGATCAGGTGAAGACGTTTGATAGCCGGTCGTCCGATTCGATCGCGCTTGCCGTTCACTTCAAGGCGCCGATCATCGTGGGACGGGATTTGCTGAACTCGGCTGGGCGCGTGTTGGGGCAATCGAAGGCGGAAGACTTGTGAGGCCTATTCTTTTTCCATTCGAGCGCGGAGCCGTCCAAGGCGCTTTTCGGTCGACTGCTTAATGAAGGCCATGTTTTCTCCGAGGTGTTGCTCGGCGTTGATTTTACCTTCCTCGCGCCGCTTCAGCTGGTCCAGCCCGAATTGCGCGATCACGGGGCCGTCTTCCTGGTTCAGCGCCTTCCAGATCTCCGCACATTTGGTCTGTTTGGGGACGGGGTACTTATCGCAGGGTGGATCGGCTGCCCATGCGGTGCCCCAGCTCGCTCCCAGTAGAATGAAGGCCAGCGCCAGTGCAGTCATTGTACGTCTACTCGCGGCATGAATAATGCGGGCTAGATCTTCATCGCCTCGGTTACCTCATGGAGCGTCGCTTTGGCGACCGCGCCGGCCCGGCGGCTGCCCTCTGTCACGATGTCATTCAGGTGTGCGGGATCCTTGCTCAGGCGCGCGCGCGCGTCCCACATCGGCGTCATGCGTTCGACGATTCGATCGGCGACGAGTTTCTTGCAATCGATACAGCCGATGGCAGCTGTCCGGCATTCGGTATTAATCTGTTCCCGAATCGTCGGCAATGAAAAGATCTTGTGAAAATCATACACCGGACAGAGGTCTGGATTTCCGGGGTCGTGGCGTCGGACTCGGGCGGGATCGGTGACCATCGTCTTGAGTTTCTGTCGCACGACTGGTTCGGGGTCGGACAGGTTGATCGTGTTCCCGTAGCTCTTGCTCATCTTCCGGCCATCCGTGCCGAGCACTTTCGGGAACTTAGTGAGTCGCTCCAGCGGTTCAAGGAACACCGGCCTATACAGGCTGTTGAACCGGCGGGCTAGTTCTCTGGTGAGCTCAAGGTGCGGCAGCTGGTCTTTCCCTATCGGCACGAAATCAGGTTTGTAGAGGAGGATATCCGCGGCTTGGAGGACCGGATAGCCGAGAAATCCATACGTGCTCAGATCGCGCTCCTTCATCTCTTCCCGTTTTTCCTTATAGGTCGGATTCCGTTCCAGCCAGGCGACAGGAATCATCATGGAGAACAAGAGGTGCAACACGGCATGTTCCGGGATACGCGATTGCACGAACACCGTGGCTTTCGCGGGATCGATGCCCGCGGCAAGCCAGTCGATCAACAACTCATGGACGAACTCTCGGACGCGGCCGGTATCGGCATAGTTCGTCGAGAGTGCGTGCCAGTCCGCGACAAAGAAATAGCACTCGAACTCGTTCTGAAGGCTTTTCCAATTCTCCAAAGCGCCGAGATAGTTGCCGAGATGGAGCAGCCCGCTTGGCTGCATGCCGCTGAGGACTCGTTTCCTGGGTGTGGTCATGGCGTGTTTCCTGTTCCGAGACCGACGGCGGTGGAGAGAATCGCATTGGATAGACTGTGGGTCAAGGTGCTCGTGATGGCATGGATCAGGTGGATCTGTGGATCGAATACGATCAGCGCCACCAGGATGAACATGCCGTAACGTTCCACGCGCATGAGCGCCATTGCCGCGGTGTTTGGGAGAAGACTCGTGAGAATTCTCCCGCCATCCAATGGTGGGATCGGCAGCAGATTGAACAGCATCAAGAGCACGTTAATCAAAACGGAGTAGACTGCCATCACGGCGATCGGCAGGAGAAACATGGTGTGCCATGTGTCTGGGGGAGAGGTATCTTCTGATTTGGACCAGTAGCTCCCAATCGTGGGCTCGATCGACATGAGGAGCGCGAAGAGGAGGGCACTGCCGATGGCCAGCGCGAGATTCATGGCCGGCCCCGCTGCCGCGACGAGTGCCATGTCGCGGCGCGGTCGGTGCATGCAGCGTGGGTCGACCGGGACCGGCTTGGCCCAGCCGAGAATGAACCCTCCCGGCATAACCAGACAGAGCAGCGGCAGGATGACCGTTCCGAACGGATCGATGTGTGCCAGGGGGTTCATGGTGAGCCGACCCTGTAGTTTGGCGGTCTGATCGCCGCACCGATAGGCGACCCAGCCATGGGCGTATTCGTGCAACACCATTGCGAAGAGGAGCGGGAGCCCCATGTAGGAAATCGTGTGGAGGATCTGCGGTAAGGAGTTCATGCGGTCGGCTTTCTAGCCCGCATTATTCATGACGGTTCGTCGCGAAATCGCTGAGCCGCGTCGCGAGACCGGCGCGCGGAGCCCTGAGGATCTGAGGCGTACTCGTGCAGTACGTCGACGGTCCGAGGGGCGAGCCCGCCGACCGAAGGTTCGTCGTAGCAGCGGATCAGCGATTGTAGCAGAAGCGTTCATGAATAATGCGGGTTAGTTCAACTGAAGAAATCGGCCTCGTTTGATTTGCATGAGGAAGAGCGGACGATTCAATGTTCCATCCGGTCCAAACGCCGCCGGTCCCGCGAGGGAGGAGAGGTCCGGCTGTGTCAGCAGTTGGTCGTGGACGGCTTCGCCCGAGGAGGCGCCTTTTCGAACCGCATCGAGCACCAATTTCGCGGCATCGTAGCCCTGCATTGCAAAGAGTGCCGGGTTGGTTTGGAACCGTTTTTTGTACCGATCGACAAAATCCTGCACGGTAGGGGTGGGGCTGTCCACAAAGAAGCCGTCGACGAACACGGCTCCGTCGATCGACGAATCGTCCGTGCGGGCAAAGTCCGGCGAGTTCCATCCATTCGCGCCCAGGAAAGGAACTTTCATATCGTGGAAATTGAGCTGGGCTGTAATGAGGCCGGCGTCGGCTGCGCGGCCTGGAATGAAGATCGCATCGAAGCCCGGCGTATAGAAGATTTTCTTGTCCAGTTTTGTCAGTTTCCCGGTCAGTTTAGTCTCATCAACCGGCACGGACAAGCCATACCTCTTGAGGTCCTCTTCCTTCATGCGTTTGAGCTGCGCACTCACGTCGGCCTCACCCTCTTTGTAGGATTCGATGGCGATCACTTCCCCCTCGTGTTGGCGCACTTCTTGGGTAAAGAGCCGGGCCAATTCGCGGCCATACGTGGTGTCGGGATGCAGGATGCAGAATCGGCGGAAGCCTTGCTCCTTGATGGCATAGGCCGCGATTCGTTTGGCTTGAAGTTGATAGGTGAGCGCCGTGCTGAACACATAGTTGCCGAGTCGTCTGACGTTGTGGAGGGTCGCCGCCGGCGTGATCAGGGGGATGTGGGCTCGCTCGGCGAGTTCAGCCATGACCGGCAGATTTTTCGAGAGGAGCGGGCCGATCACGGCGAGGGGGCGATCGGTGTTCAGCAGTTCGGAGAAGTCGTCCAAGAACGAGGCGTAATCGGATTCGAAATCTTTGACGATGAGACCGACCGATGCGCTCCCTGCCCGGTCTCTATTTGCTTCGACGGCCAGCTGAATTCCGCTGAGAACTTCACTGGCAAAGGGGGCGAGTTTCCCCGAAAGCGGCAAGACCGCGGCGATGAAAAACTGGTTGGATTTTAATTTGGCTTGGAGTGTGGCGAGGAGTTCCGAGGTTTTCGCTGCCTGCGGGTGGAGCGGGAAATTCACGAGAAATTGCTGGATTTGCCGGATGGCCTGGTGTTCTTCTCCACGGCCGACGTAGATCTCGATGAGTCGGAGGGACGCGAGATCGCCAGGAAAGCTGCGTGGAAAGGTACCTCGGATTTGCTCGAGGGCTTTCTTGTCGGACGTTTCGCTGGCCAGCTCGCGAATGCGGGTCCGCACGTCCTCCGCTTGGTCTTCGGTTCCCAAGGCCACTTCATCCAGCCACGCCTGAATGGCACGGGTCGCGTCCTTTTTTTGCGCATAGAAATCGCCGCTCAGCTGCAGGGCTTCGCGTTTCGTGCCGTCATCTTTTGAAAGATTGCGCAGGCCCGTCAAGATCGGCAGGGCAAGGTCGAGGTTGCCCATCGCCGCATGGACTCGGGCCTGCATCAGCTTGCCTCGGTCCGTCACCTCTGAGTCGGGGAACTCGATCTGCAGTTGCCGCAAGTATTTTAAGGCATCCCCATATTGCTTTGTGTTGTGCAGCGCTGCGCCGAGGAGTAGATAGGTGTCGTCGAGCAGTTCGGGCTTTGGAGAGGTCGCCAGAAAACGACGGAGCGTGGTGATGGCTTCTTCAGCCTGACCCGCGTCGATTAGACGCTTCGCTTGTTTCAGCGTAGGATGGTTCGCCGGGCTAGCGGGTCCTGTTTCTGCATAGACGGCGGAATTGAACTCGATCCCGCTGACCGGCCAGAGCATGCTCCAGGCCAGTGTCAGCGCATGGCACCAGTATAGAGAAAGGACGTACGTGCGATGTGAAGTCAGAGATATCAACGGGCGGGCCATGAGCTCCTGGCGGTCAGACGGCTATGTCATTCGCACGTGACTACTATCGGAAACCCTGTGGGGTGTCAAGGTAAACTCCCACAGAGTTCGTTGTGTTCATCTGAGCGATTGGCTATCATCGCACAGATGATGCTAGACCCATTAGCCGAGCGATATTTGAGCCATCTTCGGGTTGAGGGTGGTCTCTCCGTCAATACGATCGAAGCCTACCGCCGCGACTTGAGTAAATTCCATTCCTACTTGCATCGAACCGGTGTCGTACCGCTCGGGCCTCTTACGTCTGAGACGTTGACGGGATTTCTCCGTTCCTTGCACGAAGCACGGTTGTCTCGCGCCTCCTCTGTACGTTGCCTTTCGGCTATTCGTGGATGGCTCCGGTTTCTGGTGCGGGAGCGGATGACTGGGGAGAATCCTATCATCGGTCTGGCCCCGATATCTCGAGGCATTCGGCTGCCCAAAACGCTGTCGCAGCAAGACGTCGTTGCATTGTTGGACCTGGGGGCAGTCCCGACCCCTGAAGACCTGCGTGACCGCGCAATGGTGGAGTTACTCTATGCGACGGGGCTTCGTGTATCGGAATTGGTGATGGCTGAAGTCGCGCAGGCGAATCTTGATGTCGGGTATCTCCGGGTCAAGGGCAAAGGTGCGAAGCAGCGTCTCGTGCCGATGGGTGAGGGGGCCCGACAGCTGCTGCAGCAGTACGTGGCAGAAGCGCGGCCACGGCTTCTCAAGGAGCGGGCTTCACGGTATGTGTTCGTGTCGAGGCGGGGCGGGCCCTTGACGCGGCAAGCCTTTTGGAAGTTGCTGCGACGCCGTGCACGGCGAGCAGGGATTACACAGGTCATTTCACCTCACATGCTCCGGCATTCGTTTGCAACGCATCTGCTTGAAGGTGGTGCGGATCTTCGGTCTGTTCAGGTAATGCTCGGCCATGCGAATATTGCGACGACGCAGATCTACACGCATATTGAACGGGCACGCCTCAAACGAGTGCATAACAGGTATTTCCCTCGGGTGAGCCGGCGACGGGGTCAAAAAATATAATCGAGGAGACGCGATTCATATGAGCGAGTGCGCAGCGACCGAATATTGCAAGAAGAGTGCGAGATTCGATTGACAAGGGCAAGTGGAGTTGGTAGCATCCGCGAAGGTTGCTAAGGAAATCAGGCGGATAGCTCAATTGGGAGAGCGCTGCCCTTACAAGGCAGAGGTCACAGGTTCGATCCCTGTTCCGCCTACCAGGGCTAAAGCTGGTTCACGCGGAGCAGGACAGATCATCGAACGGAAACAATGAAATTTTAGACGGGACCAACCGCTAGATATAGTCTTGTCACTCACATCTTCCGCTATAGGTAGAGTTTTGAGGGGCCGTCGTTCAGCTGGTTAGGACGCCAGATTGTCAATCTGGAGGTCGCGGGTTCAAATCCCGTCGGCCCCGCCATTTTCCCCTATGTTTGCTAGACTCCGTAGGCAGAATTATCAGTACTTTCTAGAGGCGGGAAAGGTCATAGCCGTATGTTTCAAACAGGTCTAATCGGACTGGTGGGTTCACTCGGCGCGGTTTCAAAAATCGTGCTCTTGCTCCTGTTCGTCTTCTCAATCATCTCGTGGGCCGTTATTTTCTCCAAATGGCGAGTGTTTCGAGTGGCAGACCGGGAGGACAAACGATTCCTAGCTCTCCTCGTGAAAGCACGAGATCTCGACGAGCTGTATCGGCAAGCTCGACGAATCGAAGGGAGTCCTAGCGCATGTGTATTTGAAGGGGTCATGGAGCGTGTGGGGTCTGGGCCAATCGAGGGAAGGGATGGTGCCGGTTCGGGACCAGTTGATCGACACCTGGTGGAGCGGACGGCGTCCCATCTTGCGCAAAGCCAGCTCTCACGCCTCGAGAGCTATCTCCCGTTCCTTGCCACGACGGGAAACATTACTCCGTTTGTTGGACTGCTCGGGACCGTGATGGGAATCATCGATGCGTTCCGTGAGATCGGCACCCAAGGGACCGCCAGTATTTCTGCTGTTGCTCCCGGCGTTGCGGAGGCCCTAGTCGCAACGGCGGCAGGTCTGTTCACCGCCATTCCCGCGGTGATTGCCTATAATTACTTCCTTACTCGGATTCGCAGCACGGCATTCCGTTTGGATTCAGTCACGATCGAGGTCTTGGCGTCGCTCTCGACCGCTGAATCGAAGACTAAACCAGCCCCGGTCGGAGTTCAAGGATGACCCTTGAGTCCCGTCATCGCCGGTTTCTGGCGGAAATCAATGTCATTCCCCTCGTCGATGTGGTCCTCGTCCTCTTGGTGATTTTCATGGTCACCGCGCCGATGCTGTATCGAGGGATGGACATTAAGTTGCCGACTTCTGCCACGAATACGATTAAACCGGAAATGCGTACGGTGCTCACGATCGAAAAGGATCAACGATTGTATCTCGACAAAGATCCGGTCGGGGTGGCCCAGCTGGAACAGAAATTGAAGCTCTTGAAACGGGACCATCCCGATGTGTCGCTGTATCTCAGGGCCGATCGCGACGTACCCTACGGTGTCGTGGTGCAAGTTATGGACGGCGTCAAGAAAGCCGGGATCGAGAAAATCGGGATGGTGACGGAGCCGATTGGGCCGGAGCGTGTGGGAGCGCCGCAAATTCCGCGTCTTCCGCCGCGAAAAAGTTGACGCAACGTGCGGGAGGGGGCTGGTTGTTATGGCATCCCAGGCGTCGGTCCTGTCAGGTTCGTGGTTCGATCAGGACGATCGATCCAGGCTGTCCGTTCGACTCAAGCGAACGCTGGTGCTGTCGCTCGTCCTTCATGTGGCCGTCTTGCTCGTGGCGGTGGGGGTTCGGCTTCCGCAACAGGGTGAACGCCCTTTGACGTCTGTGGAAGTGTCGCTGGTCAGTCTGTCGACGCCCATGAGGCAGACCGAGTCGGCCAAGCCGGTCGAGTCAGCAAAAGTTTCAGCTCCGAAGCCGATCCCTGCCCCGTCTGCCGCGCCTCCAATAGGCGAGAAAAAAAAGGACATGTTGCAAGATCTTCAGCTTCCGCCGGATGCGCCGAAGTTTGGAGATTTGAGCCCTGCAACAAAATCGGTAGCTCAGCCCCAACAGGCGGCAAAGGTGCTCGATATCCCACGTGTCCCGGAAGTGGCGCATGACCCGGTCGCGAAGATTCCGCAGCGGTCTACGGTTAGCGATGATCTGAATCGTGAGTTAGAAGAAGAGCTGAAAAAGATCAAACAGTATCAGCCTGCAGCCAAGCTGGACATCCCGAAAGAGGTGAAACCGAGTGAGGCATCGGTCACGCCGGTGCCCCAGCAAGAGGTGAAAATTCCGGCGGTCAAGGCCCCCGAGACG
>DASQFV010000021.1:0-5894 GCA_035632975.1 Nitrospiraceae bacterium | reverse complement strand
GCGCGTGGCAAAGATGCCATGGACTTCAGGATTGGCGATCAAGTCGACATAGCGCTGTCGATAGCGTGTTTCCACGTCCGTCAACCCGTGCCACTTTTCTGGAAGCGGTCGGAGGGCTTTGCTCAAGAAGGTCAGCTGTGTAACCTGGACGGTGAATTCATTTGTCTTCGTGCGAAAGAGGGTGCCGGTCACGCCGATCCAATCGCCCAAGTCGAGCAGATCGGCGACGCGATAGCCCTGCTCTGAGAGATGATCTTTCTTGAGATAGACCTGAAGCCGGTCGGATCCGTCTTGCAGCACCGCGAAGCCTGCCTTGCCGAAGCGCCGCAGGGCGACGATTCGGCCGGCAAAGGTGCAGGAGATCTTCTCTTCTTCCAGTATCTCTTTGGTTTTCCCGGCATGGAGCTGGATCAGTTGCCCAGCTCGATCCTTCACTTCGAATCGCGTGCCGTAAGGTGCTACGCCCGCTTCACGCAGGGAGTCGAGCTTCTTAATGCGCTGCTGTTGTTCGCTCAGTTCGTCCAAGGTATATGCCTTTATCTTCTTTCCTCGGTCAGCGATCGAACTCGTCCGTTTCCGGCTGCTTATAGCTGAGAGATGTTATCCCGAGTTGCTTCATCTTTAAATAGGCCTCGATGAACCCGTCCAGATCACCGTCCATGACGGCGGCTACCTGGCCCACTTCGTAGCCGGTTCGGTGATCTTTGACCATTTGATAGGGCTGGAATACATACGACCGAATTTGGCTGCCCCAAGCAATATCCTTTTTCTCGCCGACGATCGCATTGAACTCCGCCTCCTTTTTTTTCAGTTCAAGTTCATAGAGGCGCGATTTCAAGATCTTCATCGCGCCGTTTCGATTCTGGAGCTGCGACCGTTCGTTCTGACATTGCACCACGATCCCGGTCGGCAGGTGCGTTATGCGGATGGCCGTCTCGACTTTATTCACATTCTGGCCGCCGGCTCCGCCGGCTCGAAAGGTATCGATCCTGAGCTCTTTGTCTTCGATCACGAGGTCGATATCGTCATCCACCTCAGGATAGACGAATACCGAGGCAAAGGAGGTATGGCGCCGCTTGTTCGCATCGAACGGTGAAATGCGTACCAGCCGGTGCACGCCTGCCTCGGCCTTGAGATACCCGTAAGCATAGGGCCCGGTCACGGACAGGGTGACGCTTTTCACTCCCGCTTCTTCTCCAGGGAGCAGGTCCAGCGTTTTAACCGAGAATTTCTTGCTCTCGGCCCAGCGGACATACATGCGAAGCAGCATCTGCGCCCAGTCCTGCGATTCCGTTCCGCCGGCGCCAGGATGGATCGCCACAATCGCATTGTTGGGGTCCAGTTCCCCCGAGAGCAGAAGTTCAAGCCGCAGGGCGGCGAGCTTCGGCTCAAATTGATCCAGATCGAACGTCAACTCCTTCGCGAGACCGGCGTCGTCGCTTTCTTCTGCCAACTCAAGTAACGCGCTCAGATCGTTCATCTTTCCATCGATATCCCGCCATTGCTGGAGGTCGCGCTCAATCGTGGATTTCTTCCTGCTGATTTTGGCAGCCTTCTGAGCGTGGTTCCAAAAATCCGGCTGCGCCGTCTGCTGGTCCAGATGTGCCAGCTCGGCCGTCATGCGAGCGAAGTCAAAGATGCCCCCTTAGTTCCGAGACCAATTGCTCGACGGCCCGCACACGATTCTTTACCTCATCTAACATAGAGCGATCCTTTCTGGTTATACCGCTACTGCGTCGGGCTCAGATCCCTTGGAGCGAAAAGAGCCGAACAGGCACAAAAGCGCGCAGATTATAACACAGCCGTAGGCAAACACATCGCCATGTCGGCTGTAAAACGTATGCGGGCGCCAGACCTGCATCGTAGCCTTGACGGCCTGCTCCGTGAAGATCGGCGTCGCTTCAATGATGTGCCCGAACGGATCGATGAAGCCGGAAATGCCGGTGTTGGCTGAGCGAGCAAAGGCCAAATGATTCTCGACCGAACGAAACACCACCATCGAAAAATGTTGCGAGGCCGCCGACGAGGAACCAAACCAGGCATCGTTCGTCACGGTCACCAAAAACTCCGCCCCATTCGCGGCGAATTGCCGCACCAGGTTCGGAAAGATCACTTCATAGCAGATCGCCACCCCGAAATTTATCGGTCGCGGCGGCGTCCCCACCATGGCTGCAGCCGGAGACCGGGCCTTCGGCGTCAACGTCAAGACCGTCGGACCAGTTCCCGCTTCGAAATCGCCAATCCCCTCTACCAATTTGTCGAGGAAAAACAGGAACGAAGACTTGAACGGAATATATTCTCCGAAGGGGACCAGATGATGTTTGTCGTAGCGCCCCAACAACTGGCCGTCGGGGGAGAGGAGGTACGCGCTATTCAACAGATACGGGCGCCGATCCGGATAGAAACGCAGGGCAGGGCTTCCGAACAAGATCGGTGCCTGAGCGCGGTTTGCCAATGCAATGAGTTGCAGCTGATAGGCCGGCTCACGCTCGAAGACAAACGGTGTTGCCGCCTCGGGCCAGATCACTAAATCTGTGGAACGGCCGAGCTGTTCCGTCAGCCGGTCAAAGCGTGCGAGAATCTCCTCTCGATGGGCGGTATCCCACTTCACCGCCTGATCGACGTTCGGCTGCACAACTCCCACGCTGATTGACGATCGGGGAATATCAGAAGTAGGTGCTCCGGATAACGTCGCAAGACCATATTCCCACGAGAGCGTCACCAGCAATGCCGCCATCGCCACGAGTGCCCAGGGGAGCTTTGCCGGACGGAATCCCCGGAGCAGCGGCATCAGCCAGGACAGGAATTCAGCCAGCGCGACATTCACCAGCACAATGAGGAACGAGACCCCGTACACCCCCATGTGATCCGCAATCTGTATCACCTCAATCTGACGATATTGAGAGTAGCCGAGGAGGCCCCAGGGCAATCCGCTCAGAACATACGTCCGGACCAGTTCGAGGCTCACCCACAAGCAGGGAACCGCGAAGAGACCGTAGCGAGGAATCAGGGTCCGAAACCAGACAGCCCCGGCAGAATAGAGACCGACATAGAGGCCAAGGTAGATTGTGAGCAGCAACATGATGCCGTAGCTGATCACCAGCGGGACCTTGCCGTAGGTGTTCATGGTGGTGACCACCCAGGCCATCATGCCGGTAAAGGCAATCGTGCCGGATAGCCAGCCGATCATAAACGCCTGCGTCTTGCTCTTGCCGTCCAACGCCCAATGCAACGGCACGAGGGCGATCCAGGCCAATAGTCCAAGATCAGATTTCGGAAAACTCAGCGGGAGGAACAGCCCACTTGCGCCGGCAAGGACGAGTGAACGCGCGAGGGAATGGGTCATGAGCCGCACCTTAGCGAAAGCCGGAGAGGGATGCAACTTTCGGTTTGGAGAGGATCTCTTGCTTGCGCCGTCACGGACGAGGCGAAAAATTTTGGGTTGACGGACACCCGTTGAGCACCTATAAGTAAGAGTGAAAATCTGGCATCCGCACCCACGCGACGAGATGGAGCCGCCCAAAGTGATAGAGCCAAACTGTCCTGCCCCTAACGAAGCGGCGCGACCAAAGATCACGACAAATAGGAGGCTATACCATGGATCGAAGAGTCATCAGCCTGTGTCTGAGTCTGAGCCTCATGGTTCTGTTTGCGGGCTGCGCTAGTAAGAAAGTTGCCTCCTCGTCCGGGGATGTAGCCAAGCGCGAGGCGATCCAGCCGGACGCGATTAAGACGGTACCGCTGGAGCGCTCGTTTGACAGGCCATCTGGCAGCGTACCATCCAATCTCTCGCTCGCGCCGAGTACAGCCTCGGGCAGCAATGAATTGGGCGACGTGTTCTTCGATTACGACCGGTTTCAAATCCGCAAGGATGCCCTGCCTGTGTTGGACGCCGATGCCGGATGGCTTCGCGCCAATGGGAACAAGACTGTGCTGATCGAAGGCCATTGCGACGAGCGCGGCACCTTAGCCTACAATCTCGTCCTAGGCGAGAAGCGGGCGCGGGCCGCCAAGAAGTACCTCCAGGACCTAGGTGCCCCAGCCCCGCAACTTCAGACCACGAGCTACGGGGAAACACGGCCCTTCTGCAAGCAGCAGAGCGAAGACTGTTATCAGCAAAATCGTCGCGCGCATTTCGTGACGAAATAAAATAATCGGGGTCTCAACCGGAGGCCTAACCATACATGTCAGACCATCGTGTCACCAAGGAGGGATATGTGAGGCACAATCAATTCGTCGGGATCGGACTTTTGGGAATCCTCTTGGCGTCCGGCTGTGCAGGCAAGGGCGAGCGCATCGATCTCATGGTCCCCACAGCCAGCGAGGCCGGTGAGAAGGTCGTTGCGATGAGTTCCCCGACCGTCGCGATTCAACCGTTTGAAGACCATCGCACCGACCGATCTCGTCTCGGTACCAGATATCACCTCTGGGGAGGGGAGAGTCACTTCAGCCTTTCCAACGGCACCCTCAGCGAGACCACGGCACAGGCCTTTGCCGACTATCTCAAAGGGAAAGGCTGGAACGCAACCGTCGCCGAGGGCAACAGAGCAGCCGGGGCAGACATGACCGTCACCGGCACACTGATTGATGTCGGTGTGGATGCCAAAAGCGGCATTGGACAGACCACCCTAAACGCCAGAAACCGGATGCTTGTCCAAGTACAGAACCACGCTGACGGCAGTCAAGTCCGTGAGACCCTCACTAGCACCGGAACCAGCCAGGTCTTCTGGTTCGATCCGGAGGATGCCCAGGCGTTGCTCAACGAATTGTACAACAAGAGTTTCGAGAAGTTCGTGACAGACACCAAACTCGACGGCAAAATCCTCAAGCTCCGGTGACGGAATTCTCCAGCCCTGCGTGGAGAGCCCTGCGATACCCAGGATCTGGTTCCTCCGTATCGTTCCGTATGCGAAACAGGAACCGTGGGAGTAACTTGGAACGACGACAATACCGGCGGGTGCCGGCACAGTTGCAGGGATTTCTGTTGGGGAATTCCCATGAGATCGAAGCGGTCACCCTCGACGTCTCAGTCGGTGGCGCCAGGTTCGATTGTGACATCGAAGTCTACCCTGGCAAGGTGATCCGTGTGCGACTGGTCATTCCCGGCGTGGAGGAGCCGGTTTCGATCGAAGACGCGCGCGTGCAGTGGGTCGGAGAAGACACATTCGGGGTCTCGTTTCAGAACGTCCGACTAGACGACCTCGATGAACTCGAGCAGCTCATCGACGAATACGAAGAGACCGAAGGCAGCGGTCACGCTTAGTGCGCCAAGGCTTGACTGACCTCTATCGGAAGAATATCGTATCGCTGTGGGGGGAGCTTAACGCCCCGAGGGAATATGGTTCATCAGGGGATCGAGCGTCGGGATGGTGTGCAAGCCCAGCTCGACTGGGAAGCCTAAAGTCCCGCCAAGATCTCCGCCGTACCTATGTTGTCCTCGGTAGGTGCGCGCTCCTCCCACCCTAACAGGCTCCTGATAAAGTCCGCCAGTTGAAAAAGACCGGTATTTGGTATCTGGTTTGTCTCGTTTGTATGGTTGAACCAGACAGACCAGATGAACCAGATCCTTCATTCCCGGTCCCGCCAGTCTCGTGATCTATCACGGAAACTCAAAAAAAGGGACTGTCTGGCCTAGGCCAGACAGTCCTTCTTTTTCATCGCGTCCTGTCGTCAGTATTTAGTTCTCGGGTAACAGCAAATAGAGCCCGACCACAATGATCGGCGCCGCCACATACATCGCCTTTTTGCCGAAGCTATCGTAGACGCCATAGATCAAGATTGCGGCCATGAAGGTGAAGTAGAGCTGTCCAATTCCCCGATACCCCGCACTATGTTCCGCCGCCAGGGCGAACGTGGGCGATCCCAGGGTCAGCATGGCCGAAAGGGCTGCCAGT
>DASQFV010000020.1:0-15732 GCA_035632975.1 Nitrospiraceae bacterium | reverse complement strand
TCCGAGGCTGTGCAGACCCTGTTGAAGGAGAAAGGGTTGACGCAGCCCCCGGAACTCCAGGCTGCTCTCACCCTCTGTATCACCGCACTCGAACAAATCGGGAACCAGAAGCTCTCGCTGGAGAGCCTGGAGGTGGCGGTCCTGGACCGCACTCGCGACGGCAGAAAGTTCCGTCGGCTTACGCCCGCCGATACCAAACAGCTCCTCTCTCCTTAGCAAGCAGCTGAAAAAGCCCGCCAGCAGGGGGAGGGATGGCCCGGTGAGTCCCCTGTGCTCGCGCAACGCGCGGTCTCAGAAGGATGAGAAGGGAGCCGCCAGACCACCCTTCTTGCTCGCAGAACGCGCACGATGAAACGGTGCTCGTCCGATGCGCGCAGTGAAGGACAGTCCGGCGACTCCCTTAGGAGAGAAAGTGTGACGTTGCAGAGAAGGAAACAAGAGGCCCTCGCACGGGCTAGTGGCACGTCTCGGCGTGCCAGTGGGTGGGCGGGTGAGAAAGCTGCGCACAGTGAGGGACTCATCCGGGCCATCATAGAATAACGTACACGAGCAAGCTCGGAAAGAACCATCTGTAGTCACTCGCTGCGGCCTTGCTGACGGCCTATTTGAGCAGCCTGCGGGAATGTTCTTCTCTCTTGGCACACATGCTGGTCTCAAAAGGTTCATCGTACCAACATGGTTTTTACAGCCTATCTTCATCGGCGGATCTTGTCCTTCTGTTGAAGAAGGCGGGGCCGGCTGGTATTCTGTTCGTACACGCATGTTGCAACCCAGTCCCCTGAGACGACGGATTTTCGGTTTGGAGAATGAGTACGGTCTCATTTTTTCTCCGAACGGACGAGTCTATCTGCCGATGGAGAAGGTGCTGGGGTATATTTTTGAAGGGCTCATTCCAAACAGCTGGCCCTCCAACGCCTTCCTGGTAAACGGGGCTCGGTTTTATCAAGACACCGGCTGCCATCCTGAGTATTCCACCCCCGAGTGCGACAACATTCTTGATCTCGTCATCCACGATAAAGCCGGTGAGCGACTGCTTGAAGCCTGCTTGCCGGCGGCTGAAGAACGATTGCGGGAGGAAGGTCTGTCCGGTGAAATCTACATTTTCAAGAACAATACAGATTCGCTCGGCAATACCTACGGGTGCCATGAAAACTTCCTCATGCGCCGCGACGTCGATTTTTGGAAAGTCACGGAGCAACTCATTCCCTTCTTCGTCACGCGGCAGATCTATAGCGGAGCGGGAAAGGTTCTGAAGGTATCGGGCAAACCGCAGTACTTCATCTCTCAGCGAGCGCAACACATTCACGAGAAGACTTCCTCCTCGACCACCTCCTCGCGCAGCATCATCAATACCAGAGACGAGCCGCACTCCGATGCGGAACGTTATCGGCGGCTTCATATCATCGTCGGGGATTCCAATATGTCGGAGTTCGTGACCTATTTGAAAGTCGGCACGGCGACGTTGGTACTGTCCATGATCGAGGAAGGGTACGCAGTTCAAGGGATAGAGTTCGAGGACCCAGTAAAAGCCATACGAGAGGTATCGCGCGATCCCACCTTGAAGCGCAAGATTAAGCTGGACGATGGTCGTCAGATGACGGCGGTCGAAGTTCAGCGGATCTATCTGGATCGAGCGCAGGAATATTTGGCTCAACAGGAGCACGATCCGATTCTCGACGATGTGTGGCAACGATGGGCCATGGTACTGGATAAGCTCGAAGAGGACCCGATGCAGCTCGTGCGCGAAATCGATTGGGTGACCAAACGCCATCTGATCCAGTCCTATATCGACAAGAAGGGTTGCGGGTGGGACGATCCACGGGTGTTTCTGCTCGACCTCCAATTTCATGACGTCAAACGGACGCGCGGGCTGTACTATATTATGGAGTCCCGGGGGCTGATCGAACGGGTGGTGGAGGAGGAAGCGGTGCAACGGGCCATGTCGACCCCGCCACAGACCACGAGGGCGAAGGTGCGCGGCGATTTCATCCGGTTTGCCCGCGCGAAGAATCGGTCCTATACGGTCGACTGGACCTATCTGAAACTCAATGGCTACTGGGAAGAAACAATTCTCTGTATGGATCCCTTCAGTGCCGTGAATCGGCGTGTGGATGAGTTGCTCTCGCAGGTGGCCGGGCTACGGTTTTATCGATGATGATGACGGCGCTCAAACAGACATCTGTGCGGATCTCACGGCTGGACCGAACGCTGATTACGGCCGTCGTGTTGCTGTCCAGCATCTTTCCCGTCGAGTTGTTTTCCAATACGCCTCCTGCGGCGAAGGGCCTCGATGGGCAATACAGCGGCAAGCAGGGACAGGTGCTGGTGATCACGGTGAAGGGCGAGGAACAGGCGACGGAGGTAAAGGGTACGTTTCTGAAGCGGACGATTCCATTTTTCCGGGAATTCAGGCCTGGGGAGCCGACCGGCCATATTGGGTTGCTCGGAATCGACATGCAGGACGAACCGGGGACCTATGAACTTGCCGTTGAGGTGAGGCAGGGCGAACAGGCAAAGCAGTTGAGCTTTGATGTCCTGGTGGCCAAAGAGAAGTTTGCCGTCGAGCATCTGACTCTGCCGAAAGCGAAGGTCGATCTGGATGAAAAGGGCGCTGCACGTTGGAAGGCCGAGCAACAATCAGTACAGCAGGCGCTTGCAGAGAACTCGCGTTTGAAGTTATGGCACAGCAACTTTGTGGAGCCGGTAAATGGCAAGCGCACCGGCATTTTCGGCAGCGTGCGGATCATGAACGGCCAGCCGCGCAATCCGCACAATGGAGAGGATATCGGCGCGCCGATGGGGGCCGATGTCGCGGCGACCAATGATGGGATTGTCCGCATCACCGTCGATCATATTTTTTCCGGCAAAGGCGTCTTCATCGACCATGGCCTGGGGTTCTACACGATGTATTTCCACCTGTCTGAAGTGTTGGTCAAAGACGGAGACTTGGTCAAAGTGGGGCAAATCATCGGCAAGGTAGGGGCGACCGGCCGCGCCACCGGCCCGCATCTCCATTGGGGAGTCAAACTCAACGGCGCCCGCGTGAACCCCTATTCGCTGCTCGATTTACCCTTCAAGAACGGTGTAGTTCCTGCCAATAGCGTCTTGACTCCCACACCTGAAACGACGTCTATACCTAATGAGGTTCCAGTCAAGCCGTAGGGGGGAGGCAGGCAGGCCCTACCTGCCACCCCCCACCATGCCATTCAGCAGATTCGGCAGGCTATCGGCGTTAGGATGGTCCTTCATCTCATCGGCGATATCATCGAGCAGAGGGCCGGCTTCGGGGTTGAGTCCCCGCAGCTTTTGTTCGAGAGCACCTGACGTCAGTTCCTCGTGCAGCTGTGCCTCGGTCAACTTTCCTTCTTTGAGATCCTGCTGAAGAATCTTACCCAAGGCCTCAACTTTCTTCATTGTGTCGGGTGGCAATTCGCCGAGCAGTTTGAGGATGTCGGACTGGTTCTGTCCGCTCAGTGGCATTTGTGTGAGGGCAAGACTGCTAAGCCCCAGACAGAGCAGGAGGGCTAGAACGCCTACGAATATCTGCATGATGATCCTCCGTGCGGTTGGGTGGTGGCACAATCTGCACTCACACCAGCAGTATTGCAGCAGAGCGGAAGGCTGTCAGCAAAATCTAGCAATCTGCTGAAAAACTTATTGTGGCATGGTGGAAATTCAATGGTTTACCAGTCGAGGAAAACAGGAGAGCACTGTGCAGGATGCTCAAAATGGCCGTCCAGCAAGGCCGCAGCGAGCGAAGAGGCGAAGGCGTACGCTTCGGTACGTTGAGCTTCTGAGCGAAGCGAGAACGCCGCTGGCGGACGTTTTCAGCATCCTGCTAAAAATTCGACTCGAGGCTCGACGGCGTCTTGTTGAGTACTGTTGCAGTGGCGCGCGAGAGGGCTTCGTCCTGCGCGTGGTCGAGGGCATAGACGCGGAATTGAACCAAGCGGGTAGGCAGCAGGTCGAGGAATTCTTCTAACGGGTCGGTCGAGATGCCTTTGGTGCTAGGGTCGTAGACATAGAGGGGATTGCCGCGCCGGTCTTTCGGGTCTGGTCGTGGGTCGAGCGGCGCCATGTCGACACGGAACTCCACTTTTTGGAGCCGCGCCGGCAATTCTTTTTTGATCTGTTCTTCGAACTGCTCATGGCTGGGAAAGTCCATGCCGCGTTCCTGGCCCTTTTCCTTGAGCACGGCGCTGTAGGCCATCTTCCATTTTACGTCGCGGACGAGAATCCGCTGCCATTCTGCACCCAGGCGTCGTTCGGTGGCATGGCGTGAAGTCTTCCATTCCCGTACCTGCTCAAGTAAGGACCAGTCGGTCAGCGTCAGGTACTCGTCCATCTTCTTGCGAGGATCGTGGGGAAACAGGAGCTTCATGGTGTCGCCGAAGATATCACGGAGGTGGATGTCGATTGCGCGCGTGGTCCGGTGATAGTAGACGTTGGAATAGAGATACATGCGGGTATTGAGGAACATCTGCAGGGCAGGAAGGCCCGTCTTATGAATCGTAAATCCCTTGTCCGTGATGATCGTGTAGTGAATGAGTCTGGAAAGATCGACTGGGCCGACCGCAACGCCGCACATATAGGAGTCGCGCAGGACGTAGTCGAGGTTGTCTGCGGTATAGCTGCCGGAAATGACCGGCTGGAGCATGTTGAGCCATCGCGGAATGCGGGAGTTGTCTTTGCCCTTTTCCTTCAGAATCACATGCGCGATTTGATCGGGGTTGAGTTCCTCGCCTTTGGCGAAGGGGCCGGACGGGCTGCGCCTGATTTTGCGGATGATCGGGCCGAGATGATCGCGGATGATGATCTGCCCGAGCTTTTCGTGACTGGCATGGAAGGCGTGCAAGTAGTTGTCGTCGAAGAAATGGCAGAAGGGGCCGTGTCCAATGTCGTGCACGAGCGCCGTGACGCGGAGAAATTCTTCGACATAGTTCGCTGACGGAATCCCCTTTATCGCTTTCTTGAGAAACGGATAGAGATGCTGTGCAAAGCGGCCTGCCACATGCATGGTGCCGAGCGAGTGGACGAAGCGGGTGTGCTCCGCTGAGGGGTACACCCAACGGGCGCTTTGGAGTTGATAGATATACCGGAGGCGCTGAACCCAGGGGGAGTCGATCAGGTCCTTTTCCGTCCGTTCGTGCGGGTTCGCAGTGGAGAAGGGCACGGTGAAGGAGACGTATTGGTGGATCGGGTCGGCGATCAGCGCCGACCCATCATATGGAGCATTGGATTGATGACCGAATTCAGACATGGCGCACGGTTATCTTAGCCTACATCTTGAGAGGGCGGCAATGGCTCTCCATGGTCCAGGGGATGCGACTGCCGATATTTGGCCACGAAATAGTAGGCGAGTGGGTAGGCGAGTGCCGCACCGAGGAGGCTCAAGACAAATCCGCCAAGAAAGAAGGGTATGGCGTAGGGCATGACCTGTGCGTAGATCGCGCCGAAACTCACATCATGCCAGTCGAAGGAGGGACTGTCCGATCGGCCGAGCAAGAGCGCACCGACCCAGTAGGAGGCTCCGAGGATAGGGACCAGAGTCCAGGGATTGTTGAGAAAGGCGCCTACCATGAGCGCGAGAAAGTTCAGGCCCAGGGCCCAGGCGCAGAACAGCACCATGACGGTGTGTAATCCGTAGACCGGGGAAAAGGCAATGAAGACTCCGATGGCGAAGGCCAGCGCCGTTCGCTTCGGCGATTCCCGGAGATGGAGGACCTTTTTCAGCAGCGATCGAAATGAAGGGATCGTGGCCATGGCCCTCGTGGATGAAGTTGCTTACGTGAAATGTTCGTAACTGGTATTCGCCAACCGGTGACGCTTGCCGTGAGGGGACACGGTTTGTATCCCGAAGCGAAGGGGGTGAATTTTCCCAATGCAACTCAGGGAGAATCCTTGCTTGAGGGCTGTCCGCTCGAGTCGCGGGCGCTGTCGTGGTGATACGGTAAAGAGCAATTCATAATCCTCGCCTCCGGACAGCGCGAGGTCCACCGGGTCGAGTTCCCGAGATGCTGCATAGGCGCGGCAAGCCGGCGATAACGGGAGCGTGCCCAGAGTGAGGCCCGCCCCGACATGGCTTTCCCCGCAGATATGACGGAGGTCGCCGGAGAGGCCGTCTGAAATATCAATCGCGGAGGTCGCGAAGCGATGGATACTGAGCCACTGGCCTTCCGCGACGCGGGCGGTTGGACGCAGGTGCCGTCCGATCAGAAACTGCCGGTGCCTGGCTGAAAGGGTCGCGGCCACCGGGTAACGTTTCTTACGGGGGGGTGGTTCGTTCAAGAGTCTCAGGCCGGCCAATGCGTCGCCGATTGTGCCGGTTACGTAGAGGAGATCCCCGATTCGTGCACCGCTCCGAAACAGGGTCTGGCGGGGTGTGACCATCCCGATCAGCGTCACGCTAATAAACCATCCGCCGCTCGAAGCCGACGTATCCCCGCCGATGAGTCCCACGTGGTGCGTCCGGCAGGCGGCCATCATCCCACGGTACAGCTGATGAACCTGGCGGCTGGTGCCGGTCCGTGGAATGGCCAAGGCGATGAGCAGATGCTGCGGAGTTCCTCCCATCGCCGCGATGTCGCTGAGATTCGCGGCTGCGGCGCGGAAGCCGATATCAGCCATGGTGGCGGTTCGGAGGTCGAAGTGGACCCCCTCTGTTAAGAGGTCGGTCGTCAGCACCGTCCATTGACCAGCCCGTGACGAGATGACGGCGGCATCGTCGCCGATCCCTTGAATTACCGAGGGAGATCGGTGGCCGTGGCGCCGGTGGAGAGCTCGAATGAGATCGAATTCGTGGATCGTGGGACGGGCCTTCGTGCGGACCGTGGACGCCATGCTAGCAGGTTCCTGAAAAACCATTCTGAGTTATTGTGAGATCAACTCATTAGGAACGCGCTTTCGGGAGATTTCGCGACGAACCGTCATGAATAATGTGGGCAAGGAGCCTGTCCGACATTGCCGTTCGTGACGAGGCGAAGGAGGTGCGGCCAGATGCGAGGCCGCAGGCCTGGAAAAACCGGAGGCGTATTCGCTGGAATACGTTGAGGATTTTTTCTGGCCGAGAACGACGCAGATGGTCACAGATCGTTCGCCGCAGTAGAATGGTCAATGTCGGACAGGCTCCTAGGAGGCCTTGCCGTGCTGGTTGCATGCATCGGCAGGGAGCGAGCGGCTCGCCCTGTCTTGGTGCGCGTGGCGTGTTTTTTTGAGTGTGGCTGCGGCTGGTGGGGCTTGCCTGTTAGGCGTGTGGATTTCGAGCCCCGCCGGAGAGCTACCTTCATCACGTCATCCATCGTGTCGGCAAAGACGAGGTGGATACCCTTCAAAATGTGCTTGGGAATCTCATCGAGATCCTTCTTATTGCGCTTCGGAAGAATCACGGTGGTGAGTTTGGCCCGTTTGGCCGCCAAAAGTTTTTCCTTCAATCCGCCGATGGGGAGCACTCGTCCCCGGAGTGTGATCTCGCCTGTCATCGCCAGGTCGCGGCGTACCGGGATTTGCGACAACGTCGATGCAATGGCGATGGCCATGGTAATGCCTGCCGACGGCCCGTCCTTCGGAATCGCTCCGGCCGGCACATGGATGTGAAGATCCTGAGTGGTGAACACATCGGGATTGATGCCGAGGGTGCGCTCGCGCGACCGGACGTAGCTCAAGGCTGCTTGCGCGGACTCCTTCATGACGTCGCCCAGTTGGCCGGTGAGAGTCAATTGCCCCTTGCCCTTCATCGCCGTGGCCTCAATGTAGAGCACATCGCCGCCGGACTCCGTCCATGCTAATCCCGTTGCCACGCCGATCTCATCCATCTGCAATTCCTCTTCGGGCACGAACTTAGGGACGCCGAGATATTTGTGCAGGTTGGCGGGATCGACGGGGAACCCCACGCCTTTGCCTTCCGCCACTTTCTTTGCCACCTTGCGCATGACGTTGGCGATCTCGCGCTCAAGGTTCCTGACACCGGCTTCACGCGTATAGTGGGCGATGATTTGACGCACCGCCGATTCGGCGATGCGGACATGTTTCTCGGTAATACCGTGTTCGTTGAGTTGCCGAGGGATCAGATACTTCTGGGCGATACCTAACTTTTCTTCTTCGGTATACCCGGGGATCCCGATCACTTCCATCCGATCACGCAAGGCGGGCAAAATGGGGTCGATGAGATTCGCCGTAGTAATGAACATGACTCCGGTCAGGTCGAAAGGGACACCCAGGTAGTGGTCCGTGAACGAGTTGTTCTGTTCTGGGTCGAGCACTTCGAGCAAGGCTGCGGAGGGATCGCCGCGAAAATCCATTCCGACCTTGTCGACTTCGTCCAGCATGAAGACCGGGTTGTTGGTGCCGGCTTGTTTCATCCCTTGAATGATGCGGCCGGGGAGCGCGCCGACGTAGGTGCGCCGATGACCACGGATCTCGGCTTCGTCACGGACGCCGCCAAGACTGATGCGAACGAACTCGCGACCGAGGGCGCGGGCGATCGACTTTCCGAGCGAGGTCTTCCCGACGCCCGGGGGTCCGACGAAACAGAGAATCGGACCCTTCATTTTGTCTTTGAGCTTCCGCACGGCGAGATACTCAAGTATCCGTTCCTTCACTTTCTCCAGATCGTAGTGATCCTCGTTGAGCACTTTGGCGGCAGCCTTGAGGTCGAGATTGTCCTTGGATTTTTTGGACCAGGGTAGCTCTACGATCCACTCGATATAGGTTCTGACGGTCGCAGACTCGGCGGTATCCGGGTGCATCTTCTCAAGGCGTTTGAGCTGCTTTTCGGTTTCTTTGAGGACCTTTTCCGGCATCTTCAGTTCCACGATCCGCTTGCGAAACTCAGTGATTTCTTCCGCCCGTTCGTCAAGCTCGCCCAGCTCTTTTTGAATAGCTTTGAGTTGCTCGCGCAGGAAGTATTCACGTTGGGTCTTGTCCATCTCCCCTTTGGCTTGCGCTTGAATCTTCTGTTGCATGGAAAGGACTTCGATCTCCTTGCCGAGGATCTCGCCGACGTGCCGGAGGCGCTTGACCGGATCAATGACCTCCAGGACTGCCTGGGTGACCTCGACCTTGAGGCCAAGATTGGATGCCACCATGTCGGCAAGACGTCCGGGGTCTTCGAGGTTCTCAATGACGATCATCACGTCCGGGATCAAGATTTTTCCGAGACTCACGATCCGTTCGATCTGTTCCTTCACTGTCCGCATGGCGGCTTCGGTCTCAAGGGCGGTACTCGGCGGCTTGTGTTCGGTGAGTTTGTCGATGCGCACGGAGTAATAGGGCTCAGTCTGAATGTAGCCCGCGATCTTGGCTTTGGAAAGCCCCTGCACAAGAATTTTGATGCGTTCGTCGGGCAATTTCAGCATCCGCATAATGATGCCGACCGTGCCGATGGTATGGATATCCTCCGGTGAGGGATTCTCGACGTCCAAGGCCTTTTGCGTCGACAGCAAGATCATTCGATTGCCGGCTAACGCGGCTTCAATCGCTTTGATCGACATCTCCCGCCCGACAAACAAGGGGAGGACCATGTAGGGGAAGACGACGATGTCTCGGACCGGCAACAGCGGAAGCTGGTCGGGAATTTCGACGTTCTGGGGCGCCTGCAAGTCTTGTTCGATCGAGTCGCTCATCGGTGTGGTCTCAGTGTTGTATGACTGGTTTCTTTTGTTTCTTTGGTCTATTTGGTTGAACTACACCAACCAAATGAACGAAACAAACCAGATAAACCAAATCAACCTGCCAGCCTGCTAAGCTTTGCGCGATCGTGTCGTGCGGCGTTCTGCCGAAGGCCGCATCCGATTCTGAAGATACTCGCCGAAATCCGGTCCCAGGGAGGGGTTCTTGAGTGCGAATTCGACGGTCGCGATGAGAAATCCTAACTTGTCCCCGGCATCATATCGCTGTCCCTGTACCTCCAGCGCATACATCGGGGACTTCTTTGCCAACTCCCGAAGTGCGTCGGTCAGTTGGATTTCGCCGTTTTTCCCCGGCTGGGTCTTTCGCAGAATGGGGAAAATCTCCGGCGGTAGGACGTAGCGACCGATGACAGCCAGATTTGACGGGGCTTCAGCCGGCGCCGGTTTCTCAATGAGGCCCTCGACTCGATGCAACCCCGCTGAGACGGTTCGAGGCGAGACGATTCCATAGCGGTTGACCTCATGGTGGGGCACTTCCTGCACCCCGAGGACCGCACCGTGTCGTTTCTTGTAGGCATGAACGAGCTGTGCGAGCCCAGGCACCGGGGCATCGATGATTTCGTCGCCGAGAATGACCGCAAAGGGTTCGTCACCGATCAGCCGTTGGGCGCAGAGGACCGCATGGCCGAGTCCGAGGGCCTCCGACTGACGGACATAGCAGAAATTTGCGAGCGATGAAATATGCCGCATCTGGCTCAGGAGCTGCGCCTTGCCGCTGCCATGGAGATTTTCTTCCAACTCGACGGACCGGTCGAAATGGTCCTCGATCGCGCGTTTGCCCCGCCCTGTGATGATGATGATGTCCTCGATTCCGGAGGCGACCGCTTCTTCCACGGCATATTGAATCAGTGGCTTGTCGACGAGCGGTAGCATCTCTTTGGGAGACGCTTTCGTTGCGGGAAGGAAGCGAGTGCCAAGGCCTGCGGCGGGAATCACAGCTTTGCGCACTTCGAAGCGTGACATGATTCGATACTATGTGATGGGGTAGGCGATGTCAAGGAATGCAGGAGCTTAGCTCGCATTCCTCATGAATGTTCCGGCTGAACGTGCAGATGCCTTGCTCAAGCGAGACGAGCGAGACTTGCATGAAAGGCGCGATCCGAAGTTCGATGTTCAGGCTGTCAGCTTTACATTCAAATATTTGCCCAATATAATTCAGAAGTTTTGCACACATGTTGCCGTGAGGGATACGCTTGCGCTGACCGCATGGTCCTCTCACGTCCGCAACCTCCTCTGCCACCATCATCACACGTGCCCCGGATGCGTCGTGTGTGATTGGGCTCGAGGTGCAGGGTGTATGGTCACGGCCCAAAGTAGGATTATCCATGATGCCGGTCTTATCTTCCTCTGCTGCGCATGGAACTCAGGTTCGGTGAGGGTAACTCGCGGTTCAGCCGGGCCGCGTTGGCTCTCCGTCATGGTGCTCGTCACACTGGCCTGCGGCGTGCCGACGGTGTTTGCGGTCGCTGCGGAGCAGGCCGGAGTCAAAGTGACGGCGATTGAGATTCGAGGGAACAAGCGGATCGAGCTGCCGGCGATTGCCGGCCGATTGACGTTGAGGCCTGGTGATCCCTACACCCCTGAGAATGTCCGTGGACAAATCAAAATTCTTTACGAAACCGGGTTCTTTGAAGACGTGCAGGTGGAGACGCAATCAGGGGAAGGCGGGATAGTCCTGGCTTTTCTGATCCGCGAGAAACCGTTTATCACCGAGATCGTGTTCGATGGAAATAACGAGCTAAGCGACGATAAGCTCAAAGAGAAAATCACGATCAAGAGCCAAGCCTTTCTCGATCAGCCGCAGGCCAAAGAGAGTGCGGAGAAGATTCGCCTGGCCTACCAGGGGAACGGCTACTTCAATTGCCGAGTGATTCCGGTCGTGCAGACCTTGGATGAGGATCGAAAGCGCCTGACGTTTTTCGTGAAAGAAGGGGACAAGGCGCGTGTCAAAACGGTCAATTTTGACGGCCTGCACGCGGCGACGAAAGACGAGATGTTCAAGGTGATGGCGACCCGGGAATGGATTCCCTGGTATGGTCTGATCACGGAGCTGAAGTTGCCGTCGTTTCTCTCAGATGCCGGCGTCTTGAAGCGGGAAGAAATGAACAACGACGTCGAGCGGATCAAAGAGATCTTGCTCAACAAGGGATATTTAAATGTCCGGGTTGGGTTGCCGACTGTGGATCTCATCGACGAACAGAAATGGTTCGTCGTGACGTACACGGTGATGGAAGGGGAGCCGTTCACCATCGGCGAAATCGGATTCCGCGGGAATACGGTGTTCGAAGATCCGGAGCTTCGCCAGGGGCTCAAGATGAAGGAAGGGGAGATTTTTCAGCGTCAGAAACTCCGTGACGAGGTTACGCGGTTGAACGATCTCTATGGGAGCAGAGGCTATTCGTTTGCCGATGTCTCGCCGAATGTGAATCCGAACATGGAGGACCGGACCGCAACCATCATTCTGAGCATCAAGGAAGGGGAGATGATGCGGGTCCGTCAGATCAACATCCATGGGAACGAGAAGACCAAAGACAATGTGATTCGTCGTGAAATTCGTGTCGATGAACAGGACGTCATCAATACCCCCGCGCTGAAGCGGAGCTTTGAGCGTCTCAACAACTTGAACTTTTTCGAGACGGTGGAAATTCTTCCTGCGCAGGTAGGTCCGGATAAGGTCGATCTGAATGTCCGCGTGAAAGAAAAGCCGACCGGCCAGTTCAGCGTCGGCGGCGGATTCAGTACGTTGGACAAGATTGTCGCGATCGCCGACATTACGGAAGGAAACATCGGTGGGAATGGTTGGATGGGACGAATCCGCGGTCAGTTGGGACAGCAGCGGCAATTAGGGTTGATCACGTTTCGTAATCCCTATTTGAATGACTCCTTGACGTCGATGCAGCTGGACATCTACAAAAGCGCCACGAACTACATCACCTATTTTGAGAGGAAAACCGGGGGCAGCGTGACATTCGGCCGGTGGTTCTCCGAGTATGTATCGGGAAGCATCAGTCCGGTCGTGGAGGAGCTCGAATACAGCAATCCGACACCCGAAGCACCGGCGCTCATCACCTCGCAAGTGGGGCGTCAGACGACCACGGGGTTTCGGGCCACGCTGACTCGCGACACGAGAGACTACTTTATGGATCCCCGCACCGGTTGGCGAACTTCTGTCGCATTTTCTCTCGGCACGCCGTACCTGGGGGGTAGCAACGACTTCTATAAATACACCCTCGATGTCAACAAGTATACCCCGCTCCCGTTCGATACGCGGCTCTCGATCCGTGCGCGCTATGGTGTTGCAGAAGGCAACAATGGGAATCCGGTTCCTCTTACCGAACTCTACTTCGTTGGAGGCATTAATACCATGCGCGGGTTTGTCTTCGGCAAGGCGGGACCAGTGACGACAACCAACACGCTTCTCGGCGCGCAAAGTGAGTTGATCTTCAACTTTGATTTTATTTTTACGATCTCTTCTGAGGCGAAACTCAACGGCGTGATTTTCTTCGACTATGGCAAAGGATTCGCCGATAGTACCGTGTCATTCCCCTTGCGGTCGGCGGTCGGTTTGGAGGGGCGATGGGTCTCACCCTTCGGCCCCCTCCGCGCCGCGTATGGGAAAAATTTGGATCCCAACCCAGGAGAAAAATCAGGGGTCTTTGAGTTTACGATCGGAACTATATTCTAACAGGCTGCGGAAAAACTATTTTGGCAGGCAAAAGCTTCGACGGTCCGTACGTGTGCCTGCGACGAGCTCAGTCGAGCGGCACAACAGAAGAACAGTCCTGCAGGATGCTCAAAAAGGCCGTTCAGCAAGGCCGCAGCGAGCGAATAGGCGAGGCGTACGCTTCGGTACGTTGAGCCTCTGAGCGAAGCGAGAACGAAGCTGGCGGACTTTTTCAGCATCCTGCTAGTGGGACAAGTCTATGACCACAAGAGAGAGATAACAGTGTGATCCAGGTTGATGTCGTCATGCGGAAGGTGTACTGCACAGGAGGTCTGTTGATGGCGCTCCTCGCTGTCTCCGGCTGTGCTGCAGGCGGAGCCAAAGTCGAGGGGAAGATAGGAGTCGTCGATCCGGCCCGTGTCTTAAACGAGACGAGCACCGGCAAGAAGGCCAAGGATTCCTTGAGCGCATTCTCCAAGAATCGCCAGGCGCTGATCGAGATGGATGAGAAGGAGCTCCGCCGCATGGAAGAAGATTTTGGGAGGCAGGCCAGTGTGTTGAGCGTGACTGCGAAACGGGAGCGCGAAGAGCAGTTTCGACGTCGGGTGGCGGAGTATCAGCAGAAAGCGGGCGAAATGAACCGGGAGGTTCAGGAGAAGCAAAAAGACGTGCTTGAAGGGTTTCGTGAAAAAGTGGGACTCATTGTGGGGAAAGTATCGAAGCGCCTCGGATTACAGGTCGTCATGGATAAGGGGAAAGGCGGCCCCACCTTATATAGCGATGAGGGACTCGATATTACAGGTCAGGTCATTGATGAATTTAATCGTGAATATCCGTAACCGGTCTGTCTGGTCTATCTGGTTTGTTTGGTCTATTTGGGTTTTTGGTTGAACGAAACTAACCGGATGAAACCAATAAACAAGACAAACCAATACAACAAGATATTCGTGAGGTAGCGGAGGAGGCTTTGATGGAACGACTGAGAGTAACTAGTCTGATCGGTGCAGTGGCATTGTGGTTGGCGATGGTGTTGCCGGGGTTGTCGGCTGAAACCTTCCAGGTTGCGGTGATGGACCAACAAGTGGTCATCGCGCAGTCCAAGGCCGGCAAGCGGGCCTTGGAAGAGCTCAGGGCCTACTCCATGACCAGGCAAAAGATCATCAATGCCGACGATCAAGAACTGAAGGAATTGCAACAGGCGACTCAAGACGGGAAGTTGACCGACAGCGCGAAGCAAGAGAAGCAAGGTCAGTTCCAGGCCAAGATGGAGGCCTATCAACGTCGTCTGGCCGACTTCAATCGCGAGATTCAGCAGAAGCAGCGTGAAATGGTGGCGGAATACTCGAAAAAAGTGCGAGCGGCCGCGCAAGCCGTGGGGGAAAAGAACGGGTACGTCGCGATCATCGACAAGGGGAACGAGGCAGCGATGAAGATTGTGATCTATCATCAGCCCGCGTTGGATTTGACCGATCAGGTGGTGAAGGAGTTCGATCGACAGAATAAGTAGTGGGGAAGGGGATGGAGCCTGATGATCTTCTGTGCTCGCGCAACGCGCGGCCTCAGAAGGGTGGGATAGGGAGCCGCCAGACCATCCTTCTTGCTCGCAGAACGCGCACGATGAAACGGTGCTCGTCCGATGCGCGCAGTGAAGGACAGTCTGGCGACTCCCTTGGGCGAGAAGGTTGATGGTGCAAAGAAGGAAACAAGAGGCCCTCGACCGGGATAATGGCACGTCTCGGCGTGCCAGTGGGTGGGCGGGTGAGAAAATTGCGCGCAGTAGAAGCGCAATCAGCCCCCATCCCTGGAGAGATGACGAGCAAGCTTGGAAGGATCATTGACCATGCGCAGCAGGGCCAAACCAGGCCGCCCCCGCAGAAGGAAAGCGAGCAAGCTTGGAGCATAGATAGTGTCGCCACGGCCTCAGAATGCATATACCTAGAGCCTTGCCAATGAGGAGGTTCCGCCGATGTCTGTGATGGAGCAAGCCGAAATTCAGTCCCTCTTGCCTCACCGGTATCCCTTTCTTCTGGTCGATCGCATTCAGGAGTTGGCCCCCGACCGGCGGATTGTTGGGTTAAAGAACGTGACAATCAATGAACCCTTCTTTCAAGGGCATTTCCCCGGACGCCCGGTCATGCCGGGGGTGTTGATTCTCGAAGCCATGTCTCAAGTTGGCGCGATTCTGGCGTTGAGGTCGATGGGGCACGCGATGCGTCCGGTGGTATATCTGACCGGTATCGATGGCGCGAAGTTTCGAAAACCGGTCGTGCCCGGTGATCGGTTGCGGTTTGAGATCGACGTGGTCAAGAAACGAGCCCCGTTCTGGAAGATGCAGGGCAAGGCATTTGTCGAGGAGGAGCTCGTCTGTGAAGCCGAAGTGAC
>DASQFV010000019.1:0-11074 GCA_035632975.1 Nitrospiraceae bacterium | reverse complement strand
GTCCCCGTCATGACGTTTTCCAGCCCAGGAATCCCCACCCGCGTTGTCACCACCCCCAGGAATTCCCCGCGCGGTCCGGTGATGGGAGCCGTCACGGCTATTGCGTCAGGACCGCCCATCACTGCGAATGGCTCCACGTCCTCCATATGGACCCCTTGCCCGTTACGCGCGGCCTGAAACCAGGGTTGGGCGCTGTAGTCCCGCCCCAACGTGGCTGGGTCGGTGGCGACCACGATCTGTCCGCGCGCGTTTGTTGCGCCGATCCATAAGTAATCCGGGTACGCGGTTTTCATCTGGGCAACGTACGCCGACTGAAATTCCCGGTTGTATGACTGCACACTGAACGTCCTTGCCATCATCAGTACATCGCCATACCGTTCAGTTAGAAATCGGTCCAGTTTATCCGAGACTTCGGCGGCTGTCAGGGTCAGGGTTTCGCCTGCTGTAGCAACCATGCGGGTTTCGGTGTAGCGGAACGCGATTCCGCCGATGGCCAGCATGACGACCGGCAGCACGCTGATGAGGATCGGCAGCCAGGAATATGGGCGGGGAGCCGTTCCTTCAGACATGGTCATTCATCCTTTACTTACTCACCCCGTACAATCGGGGTGCTTATTTTCGGAGTCTATTTGGCCTCCTGTCAAGTAATTCTGGTCGCCGGAAAACCGGAGGCTGTTCGCGCGTTTAGGGACGAGGCCGTTGAGTACCTGGCGCCGCTCCTGGTCGAGGGGCTCACCAGAGCTGCATCTGACCAGCAGGTTGGGTTTCGTGTCGTTCAAACGAGGGCACCAGCGGAATCGACGAACGGTTCGCTCTACGCCTACGGACGGTCAACGCCGAACCTATCCCCGTTGTTTCTCAGCCCGTTGGTCGAGTTCCCCGGCTAAAAGCACGGCCTCAGCTATCTCGCGCATCGACTTCCGAAAATCCATACTTTGCCGCTGGATGAGTTTGAATGCCTCTTCTTCACTCAGCTTCTTCGAGCGCATCAGGTAGCCCTTGGCCCGCTCCATGAGCTTCCGAACCGCCAGCGCTTCCTGCATCTCAACAGACTTCTCGACCAGGGCCGTATGCTCGATGGCGATGGCGGCCTGATTTGCGATGGCCTGGAGCAACTTGACCTCTTCGGTGGTAAACACGTGCGGAACGGACGTGTAGCTATTGATCACACCCATCGCCTTCTCCCGCACCGTCATCGGGACCGAGAGCAATGAGCATAGCCCTTCCTGCTTGGCCATATCCCGATATATATAGTCTCGATCCGTGGTGACGTCGGCCACGATAATTGGTCGACGGTCTTTCACAGCATGGCCACTAATACTCTGCCCGACTTTCAAGTTTGGCTTGCGGCGATACTGTTCGCTGAGGCTTTGCGTCGCCTCGATCCGCAGTTCCCCGCTGGCTTCGTCCAATAGCATAATCGAGCAAATCTTGGAGTTCATCATTTGAGCGGTCATCGTCACCAGGAGTTGAAGCACGTCTTTGATCAACCGATTGGACGCCACCGTTTCTGAGACCTGCGACAACATTTCCACTTGTAAGGCTTTGCGTTGCATTTGATCGTAGAGCCGCGCGTTCTCGATCGCTCCACCGACTTGATTGGCGATAGTCGAGAGTAACGCCAACTCATCCGGCCGATAGCGCTTTGGGCGCTTATGTTGGACATTGATCACGCCGACCACTTCTTTTTTGGCCATGATCGGTACGGAGACAAAGGCTTGATATCGGTCTTCTGGAAGGTTATGAAAAAACTTGAACCGTGGATCGTCGTTCGCATTACTCGGAATCACGACGCGTGTTCGTTCCTGAGCGACCCACCCGGTGATGCCCTCTCCCAAACCGATCGTGATTCGGCCAATCAATTTCGGATGAGGGTTCTTCGAGGCTCGAAGAATGAGTTCCTCTTGGCTATCCGACAATAGGTAGAGGAGGCAGGCATCCGCTTTGGTGACTTCGACGACAACTTCGACGATATGTTTGAGAATTGCTTCGAGATCCAGTTGGTTGCTGATTGACTCAGAGATCCGGTGGAGCACATCGACTTCGCGTGTTTTCTCCCGCAAAGCCTGTTGGAGGTGAGCCACGGATGGCGTGCGTTCGGTCGTCATTGAGATTAACCTTCGCGATGGGTCTTTCGACGGACAGGATGCTTGCCTGGCTGACGGCCACTCGACAGTGGGCTCCCACGGCCGTGCTTACTCTGAAACCACGCTGCACAGACCTGCTGCTCGATTGGCCGAATGACCACCTCCCCAATCCGAACTGGCCATACCCCGATGACCCGCCCCCCGACCACCTTCTTGTCATGCTGCATGGCGCCCCAGAGGGACGTAAAGGATGCCTGTGAGACCTGTTCGGTCAACCCAGCACGCTGCACCAGACTTCTAATCCGTTCGCCAACTTCTCGCCCGCACAGGCCCATATAACAAGCCAATTCCGCTTCTTGCACTAATCCGGTCCCAACCGCTTCACCATGGATCAACCCACGATAGCCCGCGAGTGACTCCAGTGCATGTCCGATCGTGTGGCCGTAATTGAGAATGCGTCGGCGATCTGATTCCCGCTCGTCCGCGGCAACCACCTGCGCTTTGATCTCGCAGGATCGTTTGATCGCGTGGATAACAGGCTCTTCGTCGAGTTTCAATAAAGCGGGAATCTCCTGCTCTAGAAAGGTGAAGAACTCCTCGTCGGCGATAATGCCGTATTTGATCACTTCAGCTAAACCAGCAATCCATTCGCGGCGAGGCAGAGTGCGCAGCGTGAGGGGGTCGATCAATACCGCGCGCGGCTGGTAAAACGCCCCGATGAGATTCTTTCCCAACCGATGGTCCACGCCGGTCTTGCCCCCGACACTGGAATCTACTTGAGCCACAAGGGTGGTCGGCACTTGTACGAACGGGATTCCTCGTTGATAGATCGCGGCAGCAAAACCGGTTACATCACCGATGACGCCGCCACCGAGGGCCAGCAACAGGGACTGACGTTCGAACTTGTGCTTGGCTAACGCATCGAGAATCTTGGCGATTGTGCCGAGCGTCTTTGTTCGCTCTCCCGGCGGCAAGATAATCGGAGTCGGGTCGTATCCCGCCTTGCAAAGCGAGCGGAGAGTCCCTTGAAGATAACGGCTTGCCACATGCCTATCTGTCACAACCCCGATCTTCGGAGAAGTCGTAAGTGCGCTGAGCCTCTCACCCACTGTCGCAAGTAACCCAGGATGAAGGACGATGTCGTAGCTCCGCTCCCCCAAGGTCACCGGTATAATCTGTTCTGCCACACCGGCCATGCCCAACAATGGTCGCTCCTGACCCCAATATACCAGTGGCCCATCCGATTCTTCTTGGACAGGACAGCCTGGATTCACGAACCACTTCGCCTGCGGTGATGATGAATTGCGATGGCTGACATCGGGGGGATGGTACCATAACGGTTCGGAAACTAGAAGGTTTTCAGATACGCCTCCAAGCCGATCACATTGACCATTTCACATGGTCCTCACCGCTTCCCAGGACATGATGTCAATTCGATTGATCGTCTTGCACGCGCATACGACCGATCGCCGGTCGCATTTTCTTGCGCCGAGCAATGTCAACATTGATCATGTCAGAAATTAGCAGAGAGCTGGAGTGTACGCACTGGAGGGTCGAGAGGGTGCCCAACCGCGAAGGCTCACCACACTTGAGCTCAGCATCAATGAAGAGCTAGGCGGTTCGCTTCTAGCTCTTCACGATACTGGGCGTCAAGAAGATGAGCAGTTCTTGTTTCGCTACAGACTCGGTCTTCTGCTTGAAGAGCCATCCCAAAACAGGCACGCGAGAGAGATAGGGAATGCCAGCCACGCTGTTGTTCTGCGTATCGATAAAGACCCCGCCGACCACCATGGTCTCGCCATCGCGGATAATGACCTGGGTATTGGTTTCTCGGCGGTCGATACTTGGACCAGCCGGATTGCTTCGTGCACCGACGGCGTTTCTGGTTGCGCGAACCTTCATCATGATCTGCTTACCGACTTCCTTGGGATCTCGCGAGGTAATCTGAGGAGTCACATTCAGTTCCAAGTTCGCATCCACAAAGGTTGTCTGAGTCCCCTGGAGGGAGGTCGTCTGGAACGGGATCGATTCCCCCTGTGAGATCTTGGCCTCCCGCTTGTCCAAAGTCGTGACCTTCGGCGCGGCAATGACTTTACTCAGACCGAGCAACTCGCCTGCCGACAACCGCATATCCAACAGCGCTCCATCTGTTTTGCCGATCGTGAACCCGACACCGGGAGTCGACGTCAAACCACCGACTGTGGCGGGAAGATTTACCAAAAAACTAGATACTTGATCTCCAAATCCTCCGACAACACCCGACTTGAAATTCGCCACTCCAGTAGTTCCAACCTGGTTCACATTCTGGATGCCCCACTGAACACCCAGAGAACGGGAATAGGTCGTATCAGCCTGCACTATCCTAGCTTCGATCTGGACTTGAGGTACTTCGAGATCGAGCCCATCAACCAGCTGTTTCATTACCCCAATTTTGGTTTCCGTATCACGGACGATTAAGGCATTGGACCCCGGACTCATTTGCATCAACCCTCTCGGGCCCAAATACTGCCGAAGAGACGTCATGAGTTCCATCGCTGGCACATTCCTAATATAGAACACCCGATCGACCAGTTCTTCTGCTTTTACCTTGGCATCCTTCGCCGACGCTTCTTCATTCTGCTGTTTGGCAATGTTCGCCAGCGAATCGATCCAAAGGATATTGCTCTGCCTGATCTTGCCTAACCCATTCATCTTCAAAATCATATCGAGCGCCTGATCCCAGGGCACACTCACGAGCTTCATCGTGACCTTGCTCTTGACTCCTTCGCCGACGACCATGTTAAACCCACTCACTTCGGCAATGAGGCGCAGCACATTACTGATGTCGGCCTGCTGGAAATCCAGCGAAATGCGCCGGCCGATAAAACGCGTTTCTCCAACAACCAAATCTTCCTTTGGCATATTTTTCTCACCGCCATCTGCCTCGGAAGTCATCTGGACAGGTCGCACATGAAATTTCGTTGAAGCCTGCCGAGCCGTGACCATCGCCCGCTGAACCACCCGAGCGGTGGCACCCCCCTGGACCGGCGACATTACGGAACTGTTCGATTCGACGGTTTCGACCACCTCGCCACGGTTAAGGTATGTATCTGCGCCCATATCCGTCCCGGCACCTTCCCGAAGAGTCACAATGAGATTCGTCCCCTGCGGCTCAACCGAGTAGGCAGCCTGACCGGCAAGATCCAATACCACCCGTACTTTATCGGCATGATAACCCAGACGCACTTGCTTCAAAATCTGGTGATTCACAGATATGACTGGCTTCTGTATGACGGAAGACACGCCTGGGATATCGATCATGAGACGTCGCTCATCAAGACGTGTCACCTCGTGGGCCAACTTGCCATCCCCCGAGATGACAACACGGATGTCATCCGTGCCGCGCTGAACATCTATGCGAGTGAGGGTCTGCGCCAGACCTCCCTCGATGCTTGCGGGCATGCCCGAGTCGACATTAGGTATGTCGGGTGATGCCCCCATCGATGGCATGGCCATCGGGACACTGAGCGCTCCCACTGCCGAGAGCACGCGAACAAATGCTGTAGTTGTCATGGTTAGCTTAGGTGTCATTCTGCGCCCTCTTTTGGGTGAAGGAGCTTGACATACTCCCGCTCCTGTTTACTCCCATACACATCTGTAAACCTCTCTTGCACTACAATACCCTTCTCCGTCACGGCACTCACCACACCATTATTGGGACCGATTCGCGTTCCTCGACGCACCGTATAGCCATTCCCATCTGGCATCTGAACCATCGCCGTATTGCCATAGGCCCCCCACACCACAGCGATCAGATTCATCTCAGTGAGCCCAACGCGCTGGAGCGGAGGTAACGTGGGGTCAATCGGCCCGAGTCCCAACTGTTGCAACACTGGCACGAACGGATCGCGCCGCCCAGCAGGGTCATAGGTCTGTGCGCTCGCTGGCTCCAACATTGAATTGGGTACAACTGCTTGGGCATTCTCATCGCCAGCTGCCGGGGCTACGGTTGGAGACGGTGCGTGCCGCGGCACATCGTTGACAGAGGGCACTGTTTGAGAACTCATACCTGTATCAGCAAAGCCCAGGCCGACTGCGACGAGCAGACCGGCACATCCAACCAGAGTCATTCTTGTTGTCTTCATGGTCAACCGCCAGTTTTCACAGATGGCATTCATCGCTCATGGCCTCGCACATATCCAAGACTCTCTGCCCTATTTCTTCTGAGGAGTCGCCGGAACTACCGCAGCCATCTTGGTTTCCTCTGGTGCCGCATAGGCTACAAGGTCAAACACGGTCTGCGTGACAACCCGTCCCTTCTCAAACTTTGGAGATCCCATCTTGAGGCCAGACACAGTCACAATCCGAGGCAACGCGTTGATTCGATCGAAAAACAAGGCTGCGGTATGGTAGCCGCCAGCGACCTCTACGTTCACCGGCATCCGCACAAAGAGTTTCGATGGATCCTCGCTCTTGGCACTCGGTTTCCACAGTTTAATGTCAAGTCCAAGGCGAATCCCCAAGTCTGACACCTGTTTGAGCAACATCACCGCCTCCCCTTCAGGCGGCAATTTTTCTTGCTTTTTCGCGAGTTCAATCTCTAGTTGCTTATTGGCAGCAATGAGTTCATCAAGATGCTTGACTTTAATGGTCAACGTTTGAATCTCGCTGTCGAGCGTGCCGATCGCTACCTGGAGCCCTGCAATCTCCGCAGACTTTGGCTCGGCTACATAGTAGTAGAAGGCCACGATAATCCCCGCAAGCACCATCAGAAGTAGTCCCACCTTCTGAATCAATGGGATTGACCGCAAGAGGTCAAGATTAATAGCAGGCAGCTTCATGATTCTTACCCTTTGAGACGGAAACCAAGTTTAAACTGATAGATATTGAGTTGGCTCTCCACCGCAGCTCGACTTTCTTGAAGATTGAGATTCGAGAAATAGTCGGTACGACGCAGGTTATTCACGAATTCCACCACATCATCGTTGGTCGCTGCTCGACCCTCAAGTTCGATCTCTTTCCCGTTGACCGCGACTCTTACTAGCCACACCTTCAACGGGTCCAGACTCTGGCTGACATGGTCGAGCACCTTGACAGGGCCAACGCGTGACTTTTCCAATTCGTCAATAATACGATTTTTGTCTTCCAACACCTTCTTCCGGCTTTCGAATTCAGAAACCTGCTTCACTTGTTCCTTCAGCTGCACGACCTGCTTTTCCTTGTCGAGTTTTTCGGTCTGCCGCACGTTTATCTCTTCATCGAGTGACGCCGAGTACCACCAGCATCCCGCCAGGGTGATGAACAACATCCCTACAGCCAACAGCGCCTGTGCTCTGACATCATACTGGGGCTTCGCCTTATGCCCCTTGGGTCCTGGCAATAAATTAATGCGAATCATCGATCCCCTACCGATCTAAGGGCCAATCCAACTCCCACGGCAGCCAGCGGAGCCAATTCGGCTAATGTATTCTGATCAAAATCGCTCCCTGAGGTATCGATTTCACCGAACGGATTAGCTACCTCGACAACAACTTGCATTCGGTCTCTCAGTTGCGTGACCAGGCCATTGACCTGAGAACCCCCTCCGCACAAGAGAACCTGCTGAACGTCCGCATCCGACATGGTTGACTTGAAATAATCGATGGTCCGCGCAATTTCCGATGCAACCTCGGCATTGACACTGTCGATGACCGTGGCCACCGAGGCCTGATTGCTCCCTGCCGAACGCGCGCCTTTTTTCGTTTCCTCTGCCTCTTCGTAAGACAAGCCCACTTCTCGTTGAATGGCTTCCGTATAGCGATTCCCCCCGATGGGAATATCACGTGTAAACAGCGAGGAGCCGCCTCGAACAATATTGATATTCATGACACTTGCGCCAATATTGACGAGCACGGTCGTATCCTCCTGCGAGACAGGATAGTTGATCGCATGCATGTTTTCGATCGCAAAGGCATCCACATCCATGACGATAGGAAACAGCCCCGCCCCCTTGACGAGTTCGGTCAGCTCATTAATCTTGTCTTTCTTGGCCGCTACCAGAATGATCGACATCTCTCCCTGGGTATCGCCCGCGACCTCGGCAGAGGGCAATACACTGAAGTCGATGTTCACCTCATTAATATCGAAGGGGATGTACTGCTCCGCGGCAAGCCTCACCTGCCCCTCCAACTCCTCATCAGGCATCGGCGGCAGGCTGATCTTCTTAATGATGACCGCATGGCCAGAAATCGACACGGCGACTTGCCTCACCTTGATGTTCGTTTCCTCAAACAATTCCTTAATCGCCGACACCACCCGCCCCTCATCCATCACCGTACCATCGACGATGACTTCCGGCTCGAGTGGTTTGAATCCAAACTTCTGGAGAATGTACCGCCCGCGGCTTTCCTTCAGCTGGACGAGCTTGATACCACTCGACCCGATATCCAGCCCAACGAGCTGGCGCTTCGGGGTGAACATCGAGAACACATCAGTTTCGGTGAGACTCTTGAATGAACTCAACATACGTGCCTCTGACTGTACAGGACTATCCGCGCAGAGCAAATCTTTATGTAAATTTCGCGCAGACCATCAATCATGACCCTACCTCCCCAACTTCAACGCCCATAGAAAGGCTGTGTGTCGAGACCTTTCCGGCTATTTACCTGTGCCCGGCCCTCCACTTCGCATTCCCCTATTTAGAGGAGCCATTTGAGTCTGAATCATGTCCGAAACAAGTCTAAACGGTGCGTCTACACTGCGGATTGGCTTCATGCACATGCTAAGTATAGTTCAGATGCTCTACCTGTCAAGCAAATCACTTTTCCTGTATCCGCCCAGCCCGCATTATTCATGAGCGCGTCTGCTGCAATCGCGGATTCGCCGCTGCGACAAGCCTGGACGCGGTCGACACGGCGTCCAGGCAGGCGGGCTCGCCGTTCGGTCGGTCAACATACTGTTTCAATATGCCTCCCTCCCTCGCGGCTCCTCGCGCCTGTCTCGCGTGGCAATTGCGAGGTTTCGCGACGAACCGTCATCAATAATGCGGGCTTGAGACGAGGGGGAGGGCTATAGTGGTGGGAGCACGTGCCTAACGACTCTGGGGTTATTGCCTATTGAGATCGCGATGGGCGACGGTCACCTGATATCCGAGTGCTGAAAAACTTTCTTGGAGTCGGCCGGCAATCGCCACAGACCGATGACGTCCGCCGGTGCAGCCAATCCCAACATTCACATAGCTGCGGCGTTCTCGTTCGAAGAGAGGAATGAGGAATTTGAATAGGCCTTCCAGCTGCCCAATGAGCGCGACGGCGTCCGGATCGGTCAGCACATAATTCCGCACCCGCGGGTCTTCCCCGGTCAATGGTTTGAGGTCAGGAACGAAGAACGGGTTCCGCAAGAACCGGACATCGAATAGGAGGTCAATGTCGTACGGCACGCCGAACTTGTAGCCGAATGTCACCAGCGAGATGGTCAACCGGCACAGCGCGCCCTCCTGTCTGAACTGCCGATCCAACAACTCTCGCAACTCATGCACTGTCAAATCGGATGTATCAATAATACGGTCGGCGTGGCGCCGTAGATCGGCAAGGCGTTCCTTTTCAAACCGCACTCCCTCCAATACCGGGAGATGCGACAGGAGTGGGTGGGGCCTCCGAGACTCCGAGAATCGGCGAACCAGCACCTCCTCACGAGCTTCAAAGAATATCAACTCAACCGAATGACCAAGAACCTTAACCCGCCCAAGAATCCCCACGAGATCGGAAAAGAACACGCGCTCCCTGACATCGATGCCGAGCGCAACATTCTTAATCTCGCCCCCCTGCTGATGACATAACTCGACGAAGGTCGGTAGAAGAGCCGGCGGCAAATTATCGATGCAGAAATACCCGACATCTTCGAAGCACTTGAGAGCATGCGATTTCCCTGAACCAGAAAGACCGCTGATCACGACCAACTTGAGTGCAGCCACGCCTGCTTACCCCTTACGGATCAATCAGAACCACTCGATCATGATCGACGCGCTGCAGAATCTGTAATTTCCCCGATGACAGGGCGGTGAACACCACCAGCGAACCAGGCAGAGGGTCAAGCTGCCGCTTCGCGTCCTCCAGAGTCAGAACCGGACGGGCTGGACGAATGACTTCAATCTCTTCCTCTTCTTTACGAATAGCCGGACGCAGAATCTTACGAACCGATCTCTTGGTCGGTTCTTTATGATCAGCCTGGCGTTCCTTGTATTTTCGTATCTGGACGCCCAACCGGTCCACGAGCTGGTCGATCGTCGCATACATTTCCCGCGTCGAACCTTTTGCCTGAATCCGTCGCCCTTGGATCGTGCAGACGACCTCCGCACAATGCTGAAGCTTGCTCACACCCAGAATCACTTCCAGATGGCTCAGTTTCACTTCATACCGCGTGAGTCGCTCAAACCGATTTTCAATATGTTGTCTTAGCGCCGGCGTCACGACGAGATGTCGTCCTGTAATTTTCATAGACATTCATCCTTTCAAGCTGAATAACCTCGGCCCCACCTCTGCCACTCGACTACGCTTGTCGGTTCTAAGCACCCCTCACAACAGGGGAAACACCGAATAAGAGGTGCCTGCACGCGCAGCTGAACAGGAACGGCCCAACAGGCAGCGCAAAAACTATTGTGGCACAGTGGAAATTCATTAGCTCGCACATCAAGAACATCAGAAGAACCGCATGCAGGATGTTCAAAAAGGCCAGACTTCTCACCCGCCCAACCCTGGCGGCTACCTCACCCGCTCCCCCTGAGTCTGTCAAGACAGCCTCTTCGCCCAGGGACGCGCCTTATCCCATACAAGGCCTCAGGGAGTGACCAATGATAATCCTCCCAAGCTTGCTCGTGTACGTTGTCCCCAGGATGGTCCGGATGAGTCCCCCACTGCGCGCAGCTTTCTCACCCGCCCACCCACTGGCAGACATTTTTCACCCGCCCTACCCTCCGATTGCTTCGCAATCGATTTCCCGAGACGTGCCACTAGCCCGTGCGAGGGCCTCTT